>CAJXMT010000007.1 GCA_913056155.1 uncultured Cryomorphaceae bacterium | reverse complement strand
CCTCGGTAAGACCCCAAGCGCCTAAAAGTTCACCTGTTGCCAGCTTGGGTAAATACTTTTTCTTTTGTTCCTCACTCCCAAATTGGAGAATATGACCGGTGCATAGTGAATTGTGAGCCGCCATAGACAAACCTACAGAGCCGCAAACACGAGCCAGCTCAATGATAGCCGTAGCATATTCAAAATAGCCCAAACCCGATCCACCGTATTGCTCAGGAACCAAAACTCCCATCAAACCTAATTCGCCCATGCGGTTATATAAATCACGGGGAACAGATTGCTGCTCGTCCCATTCCATTACATAGGGTCTGATTTCCTTATCGGCGAAATCTTTCACCATATTCTCAATCATTTTTTGGCTTTCCGTAACTTCAAAATTCATTTCCTGATAATTATATTTTATTTAACGGTGATGTAAGGCTTGAGTTTAGCATGTTGAACGGATGTAATTAATCTATGTTCAATTAAATCCTCGGTTTTTTCATAATTCCCCTCACTATAACGATAGCCTACTATCATTTGAGCCAAATGTTGAGTTACGTAAGGGTGCCTGCTTAACTCATATGCACTTATTTCATTCAAATTTATTTTTTCAGGCGCAAAGGTATCCTTTATATAAAAATGAAGCGCTATGGATTTGTAAAGACTATCACTTATTCCGTAAACCTCTGTTAACTGCTCTACCTGAGCATAACCTCCCAGTAATTTTTTGTATTTCAAAATGTTTCCCGCATAATAAGTGCCTATTCCCCTTATTTTTTTTAGTTCAGCCGTATCTGCAGTATTTAAATCAAACTCATAAAATACACTCTCACTTTTGTGATGTTTCCACTCCGCTGTTTCATTTCTTTTTTGGTCAGAACCCGAAAACTCTTCAGCCGTATAAGCCTCTGTTTGATTATCTCGTGAAGGATCTTCCTCTAACTCCGGGAAAATCATAAATGATGAAAGGTCATTAATCAACTCTTCGTTAATTTCATAAATCTTTTTCATATCTTCAGCAGATTGGAAGCTGCCGCCTGCAGTGCGGTATTTTTCAATGTTTGCCGAAACAAATGTCTTAAACCCCAAAAGCTCAAAACTATCTACAGACAATTTATTCGGATTAAAATAAAAGCGCTTTCTTTTTTCGGGGTCTTCATCTACAGTACCTTTATAATATCTCCTCTTGATATTTCTATTTTTTCGTGCTGCATTTTCAATAGAATCTTGAAGTTGTTTCTCTCGATACTCTTTTTCAACAACGTACAGCACAGAGTCGAACCCCCTTGTGTAAGCAACGGGAGGATTCACCCAATTGTATACGGGTTCAAATAAAATCATTGATAAAGCCACAACTATTATAATGACCGAGAGGTAAAGCGTTCCAAAACGCTCCAACTTGGACATTCTGCTGAAATCTTTAAAAAAACCTGACATGAAGTTAGTGCTTCGTGCAAATTTAAATTATTGATGGGGAAAAAGCAATACACCTAATTCCGACCGTATTATGTGTGCCTCGGGAATTCCTAATGGTTTTCGGTTCTGACCAAAATAATATTTTACTATTTAAACCTTTTAATTTCACCGCTTTTAATACGTTTAAAATAGTCGTCCAAATCTTTACGCACCTCTCCTACTAAAAAGTAAATACCCAAAATATTGGGGAATGCCATACCCAGAATCATCATATCGGAAAAGTCCAGTACCGCTCCTAAACTTGAAGAGGCACCTATCACAATGAATACCAAAAACAAAACTTTATAGGAAATAACGGCCTTTTTATTTTGACCAAACAGAAATGTCCAACTTTTTAAACCGTAATACGACCAACTGATCATGGTAGAAAAAGCAAATAAGACAATGGCTATAATCAGTACATACCTAAACCAAGGGAATTCAGTTGAAAATGCAGCAGCAGTAATTTCAGAACCTTTTAAATGATCGGGCCCGCCGTCTGCAAAGCCTGTGAATATAAGTACGAGTGCCGTCATCGTGCAAACCAATACCGTATCTATAAACGGCTCTAAAAGTGCTACAATCCCCTCACTTATCGGCTCATTGGTTTTAGAAGCAGAGTGTGCTATTGACGCAGAACCTACACCGGCTTCACTCGAAAATGCCGCACGTTGAAAGCCCACTACAAGAACTCCTAAAAAGCCGCCTTTTAATGCCTCGGCATCAAATGCACCGTACCAGATTTCACCAAATGCATTTCCTATATTTGAAATATTCAAAAGAATAATGGCCATTGCTGCGACCACATAGGTGCCAACCATAAAAGGCACTATTTTATCTGTTACTTTGGCTATACTTTTAATGCCGCCAATTATCACAATACCCACCACTACGGCCATAACCAAACCAAAGTAAAACCCATGATCTTGCATAAAAGTAAACTCTCCCGACATTTGGGCAAAGGCTTGATTGGCCTGAAACATGTTTCCTCCGCCAAAAGATCCCCCCACACATAACACGGCAAAAATCACAGCCAGCACTTTACCAAAGTTTCCCAAACCGACTTTGCCGAAAAGTTTTCTTTTTTGCAACCCTTGGGAGAGGTAGTACATGGGGCCTCCCGAAACGCGACCGTCCTCACTTATTGTTCGATATTTAACTCCCAATGTACATTCCACAAATTTAGAGCACATTCCAAAAATACCTGCTAAGATCATCCACAGAGTTGCGCCTGCACCTCCAAGACTTACAGCAACGGCTACCCCGGCAATATTACCTAAGCCCACAGTTGCTGAAAGTGCTGTAGCCAGGGCTTGAAAGTGGCTGACTTCACCGTCGTCATCCGGGTTATCATAAACACCCCGAACCAGCGCTATGGCGTGTTTCACCCCCCAAATATTGAGGAATTTCATTTTAATGGTAAAGAAAACAGATCCAAAGATCAACCATATTACTACTAGCGGAATGTTATGAGTTACTATTTCACCATCTTCATCGATAACGGGATTTCCTTCGTTATCTCTTACAACGGGATCATGCAATCCCAATTTCTCAAAAGGATCGAGGAAAAGAAACATTCCCATTACATCAACAACGGGCTTTACCGCATTATCTATTTTTTGACTGAGCGTGAGTTCTTCCTTCTCATTTGCAGTGTCACTTTGTGCAATTACAGGCTTAACAGATAATAAGGAAATAAACAAAAACAATAGTACTTTAGTGAGCTTCATTACGTAATTATTCGATTTTGTATTTCGCGAGCCAAATATATGAAAACCCGCTTGAGATTATATAGATTTCGGAGATTATCACCGCCACAATTACAAACTCTGTGTTTCTCAATCACAGATTCCAAACAGTGGCCGGGCGACGCGTAAAGTAGTGTTTGTGTTTGAGCCAAAACGCCATAATGAGGTACACAACAAGTGGCGAACCAAGCGTCAGGAATGAAAGATAAATAAAAAAAAGCCTGATTTGAGCTATTTCCATGGCTAGCTTCTCTCCCAGCCACTCACAAACGCCAAAGGCTTGTCTCTCAAAATAGGTCTGTATTTTGTTCGCAATTAATTTCATCCCACTATGTATTTTCCAATTTCACAATGCAAGCATTTCACTTTAGTACAGTAATCTTTCTTTAGTTGTAAAGCACCTTGAGTTTCCAATGCGGAACTGAAATGCAACCCCAAGGATTTCCAGTTTTTTATTTCACTACTATTCTCAGGCTTTGTATTTACTAAAAGATCCATGGCTTTTTCCTTCAGCTCAGGGCGATCCCTTTTATCGCCCATGAAATAAAGAAAGGGGGCAATAGTATTAATAATTATATTCTCTACCGCTTTTTCATTCAATTTTTTTGCAGTGCTTTTTTGAGCAACTTTCTGTAAAGTAAATCTCTCGTCCCAATAAGGATTTAGTTCTACCGCGAACATCTGCTTCAAGATGTTGGGATCTGACTTATATACTTCGCTGCTTATATTGGGATTGGATTCAAAAAGTGCAGCTAATTGTGCCAATCGTAAAACCGGCTGATTGCCGGGGCGCACTCCTCCTGTTTTCCAAGCTGCCGATGACCCGGGTTGCAAACCGTATTTGGTTTTTAAAAACGTATAATCTGAAAGGAGTTTTTCTTGATACTGATCCCGAGGATTTGCGGGAAACATCCCGGCTTGCCCGATAAAAAGCGCTTCTAAC
Organism: uncultured Cryomorphaceae bacterium; assembly: GCA_913056155.1. GTDB lineage: Bacteria > Bacteroidota > Bacteroidia > Flavobacteriales_G > Salibacteraceae > Salibacter. Next base: position 25,534 of record CAJXMT010000007.1, on the reverse strand, counting down.
ATACCTTTGACATGAGCACATTTTTTCACAATATAGAAAGGCGTTCTTACGGCCAACTCATCAAAAGCGAGGGTATTGGCTTTAAAACCAAAAGCTTTGAGCAAAGTCCTGTAAAATGTGATATCTGTATCACCGCGGTTCTGTTTATGGTTTCGTTGGATTTCAGCTACCTTTGTTTTGAGACGATCCACGGCAGAATTTTTCAATTGTGCGGCTTTAATCCTTTGGGGCACTTCACGAATTAGTGATTCACAAGGTATTTTGGATTTCGACGCTTTCAAAGTTTCAAACTTCTCAATCGTTTTTCGAGTAATTCTACCTTTCAATTCTAAAACAGGAATTTCATAAAAACCATCTGCAATGATATCGTGCTCGTAAACAACATGCAAAATCACATTCCCGTAAGCATTATCAGGTTCATGATTGTGTTTGAACCAATCTGAACTTTTTACGTGAATTTCAACACTTCCCGCCCAAAGGGTTTCTCCAATTTTCACTTTTGCCTCATGAAAATCAGGCCCGCTCAATTTATTCAAATAGCCTGTATCATCCACAATGACCTCATCACCCGATGCGGTAACCAAATTACTCGTGTTGTACAGCTGTTGATCCCAAATAAAATGTAAAAACTCCTCTCGCACAGCGCTAAAATAGTAATAAGCGTGAGATTAATAATAAAATGTTTTTAAAAATTTCGTTTTCCCAAAATTTCGGCCATTTGATTTCTCATTTCTGATGCAGCTTTAGCGGCAGCAGAATCAAACTCTCGGCCGTTTAAGGCATATATAATTCCTCGCGATGAATTTACCAATAGGCCGCATTGGTTGTTAAAACCGTACTTTACAACTTCATCTAAATCCCCGCCTTGTTTTCCAATACCGGGTACGAGAAAAAAATGGTCGGGAGCACATTTCCTGGCCTCAGCAATATCCCTGCCCCTTGTTGCCCCAACGACAAACATGGTATTGCTTGAATCATACTTTTTTGTCACTTTATCCATAACAGTTTGATAAAGCCTTCTTCTGTTGGTCTTTAAAAACTGAAAGTCCTTGGCTCCGGGATTGCTTGTCAACCCCAAAACAATTGTCCATTTTTCCGTGTAAGCAGCAAAAGGCTCAACGCTATCTAATCCCATGTAGGGGGCAACCGTAACTGCGTCAAAATTGTATTTTTCAAAAACCGTTTTAGCATACATTTCAGCAGTATTTCCTATATCACCTCTTTTGGCATCAGCTATTGTCATGATGTTTTCGGGAATATAGTCAATTGTTTTCTTGAGTGAATCCCAACCCGCAGGTCCCAAAGCCTCATAAAAAGCCAAATTGGGTTTATAGGCTACGCAGTACTCTTGGGTGGCATCAATAATGCGTTTATTAAATTCAAATACGGGATCCTCAAACTCCAGTAAAAATTTGGGTATTTTATTTATATCAGTATCTAATCCAACGCACAAAAAAGATTTTTTCGTCTTAATCTCCTGTACAAGTTGCTTTTTATTCATTTCGTCAACTATTAAATGGTTTCACCTTGTTTCAGTTTTTCAGCATTTTCAGCCATTTTTAATGACTCAATCATATCCTGAATATCGCCATTCATAAAAGCGGATAAATTGTAAACCGTTTTATTTATTCTATGATCGGTTATTCTTCCTTGCGGGTAATTGTAAGTTCTGATTTTAGCGGAACGATCACCTGTTGTAACAAGTGACTTACGTTGCTCAGCACGTTCACTATCCAGTTTTTCCCTTTCAATGGTGTACAGTCTGGATCTCAAAACCTGAACGGCTTTGTCATAATTCTTATGTTGAGATCTTCCATCCTGACATTCTACCACAATCCCCGTGGGAATATGTGTCAACCTTACGGCAGACTCTGTTTTATTAACATGTTGCCCTCCCGCACCGGATGAGCGAAATGTATCCTTTTTGACATCTTTCATATTCAGTTCTACATCCACCTCTTCAGCCTCAGGAAGGACCGCAACAGTTATGGCTGATGTGTGTACCCTGCCTTGAGATTCCGTTTCGGGTACACGTTGCACACGATGAACACCACTCTCAAACTTCATTACCCCGTACACCTCTTCTCCCTCCACATTCAGTGCAATCTCTTTTAAGCCGGCCACTGAGCCTTCTGTAGAATTGATTACTTCAAACTTCCAGCCCTTCTCTTTGAAAAACATCGTGTACATTCTAAAAATGTCCTCCACAAAAATACAAGCCTCATCTCCTCCCGTGCCTGCACGCAGCTCCACAATAACGTTTTTGTCATCATCCGGATCTTTGGGTATCAAAAGGAACTTGATCTCTTCGTCCATATTTTCTTTTAGCCCCTTTAGTTCTTCAAGTTCATCCCCTGCCATATCCTTCAAATCGCTGTCATCATCTCCGTTCAGTATTTCCTTGTTTGTATTGATGTTTTCTACAACTTCTTTGTAACGCTTATAAACCTTGACAATTTCTTCAAGGTCTTTATATTCCTTATTTAGTTTTACATAGCGCTTCATATCGTTAATAATTTCCGGGTCGGTAATTTTTTTACCTACCTCAACAAATCGATCATGAATAGCCTCTAAACGTTCTAGTATTTCCATATATTCTTAAAATTACCGCAAATCAAATATAACACCGGTGCTAATAAGCACTATGAATAATGAAATTCACCGGTTTCACTTTGAATAATCAGGTCTTTTGATGCTGACGCTTCTACTCTTCCCACAACTTGAGCTCCTATTTCAAATTCTTGCGCAAGTTTTATAATTGATTCAGCCGTATCGGCATCCGTATAAATCTCCATGCGGTGCCCCATATTAAATACCTTATACATCTCTCGCCAATTCGTTTTTGATTGCTCTTGGATGAGCCTGAATAAAGGCGGTATATCAAACATATTATCCTTAATCACCCTCACGTTATCTACAAAATGTAATATTTTCGTTTGTGCGCCGCCCGAGCAATGCACCATACCGTCAATTTTCGAGCGAAAATGATCTAAAACCCTATGAATCAAGGGGGCGTAAGTTCTGGTTGGAGATAACACCAACCTCCCTATAGTCAGTCCTGTTTCAGTGTCTAATTCCTTCAATTTTTTGTTTCCCGAATAAATCAAATCAGTCGGAACCTCAGGATCAAATGTTTCCGGATACTTTTCTTTTAGGTCAGAACCAAAAACATCATGTCTGGCAGAGGTTAAACCGTTACTCCCCATTCCACCGTTATATTCATTTTCGTAGGTGGCTTTGCCAAATGAAGCCAAGCCAACAATTACATTGCCCGGCTTAATATTAGAATTGTCAATGATTTTATTTCTTTCCGTTCGCGCAACTACCGTTGAATCAACAATAATCGATCTAACCAAGTCTCCCACATCCGCAGTTTCACCGCCTGTTGAGTTTATGTGAACGCCGTGTTTTCTCAAATCTTCCAGCAACTCTTCCGTACCGTTAATAATCGCGGAAATGACCTCCCCCGGAATCAAGTTTTTGTTTCTGCCAATGGTAGAGGACAATAAAATTTGATCTGAAATACCTACGCACAAAAGATCATCCAAATTCATTACCAAGGCATCTTGAGCTATTCCCTTCCAAACGGAAAGGTCTCCTGTCTCTTTCCAATACGCATAAGCCAATGAGCTTTTTGTTCCCGCTCCATCGGCGTGCATTACTAAGCAATGATCTTCAGAACCGGTTAAATAATCGGGAACAACCTTACAAAAAGCTTTTGGAAACAAGCCTTTATCAATATTTTTTATTGCGTTGTGTACATCCTCTTTATCTGCAGATACTCCCCGTGCACTATATTTCTCTTTCATCTCTATTAAATAAAAAAGCATTCTACCCGAAAACGGGCAGAATGCTCATTATAATATGTATTTCATTTATTGTTCTTCTTCATTTTGAGATTGCGGCGGAACGTAATCATCACGCAGCACCCTAAATGTAGTACGTCTGTTTTTCTGGTGGGCGGCCTCTTTTTCAGGTTCCGTTTCCATCGCTGCAATTTCGGAATCTGAAATAATAGGAGAAGACAACCCATATCCTTTTGCTTGAAGTCGTTCTTGAGCAATTCCTTTTTCAATCAAATAGTCCACGCAAGACTGGGCTCGTTTTTGAGATAGTTTTTGGTTATAAGCGGCAGAACCACGTGTATCTGTATGAGCCATAAGTTCAATAACCAAATTCGGGTTTTCAATAAGCGTTTGATAAAGGTAATCAAGTGAATCCTTCGAGTTCACAGAGTCATTCACTTGTAACTTGTAGTCATCGTAATCATAACGCACTTCGGGGAATTCAATTTCACCCTCGATGGGTTGCAGCTTAAAATCTTGCTGGAAACGAGTACTTTGATTTACGCCTACTGTAGTTTCCTGACCTGTACTTTTTAAATAATTTTCAGCAGTAACTTCTAAGGTATAAGAAGTATTAGGCTTAATGTATCGGGCTTCTTCTTCATCCTCAACATCATCTTTCTCATCAAACTCGTAATATCCCAACTCGTCTGTTGTAATTTCTACGGTTGAACCATCCGTACCTGTTAGCTGCACAGTAGCACCGGGAATGGGATCTCCTGTTTTGAGGTCCGACACCATACCGTCAATGACAAACCGTAATGGAGGAATTCTAAAACTCCACAAATCATCACCGCCTCTTCCACCCGGACGATCGGATGTGAAATAACCACGCTCTTTATTTCCTTCAAAAATGATGGCAAAATCATTGCTAGGTGAGTTGAGCGGTGCTTTAAGGTTTTTCACATTGCCCCACTCCTCAGAGTCGTCTCCCATTCTTTCCGCAACAAAAAGATCTAAGCCGCCCATTCCGGGATGGCCGTCAGATGCGAAAAATAAACGGCCATCATCATGGATAAACGGAAACATCTCATTGCCGGCAGTATTGATACCCGACACATTTTTTGGTTCTGACCATGAGCGCTCTCTTTTATCATACTTTACGAAATAAATATCTCTTCTCCCTTTGCCGCCTGACATATCAGACACAAAAAACAAATACTCATCATTCAAGCCCATGGATGGGTGACCTACAGCTACAGTATCTGGAGCATCGATTTCAACCTCTTCAGGTTCGGCAAAATTTCTCCCTCTTTTTTGACTCATCCATATTTTACATCCCTTATTTGACTTTTTCTCGAAAGGACATCTTGTGAAATACAATGTACGCATTCTTTTATCCATTGTAGCACTACCCTCATTAGCATCTCCCGTATTTACGCCTTCCCCTTCAACAACTGTAGGCACCATCCACTTCCCTTTGCGATCTTGCTTTGTGTACCAAAGCGAGGAAAAGCTGGCACCTGTAATATTATCTTTATCACCACCTACGGAGCCTTCACGAGTAGAGGTAAAAATAAGCTCATTCATCCTTCTTGAAGCCCATACAGGACTGAAATCTCCTTGTTTAGAATTCAACAACATTTCAGGCTCAACTACATAACGAGTGGGATTATCCTTCCATTCTTGAGCTTTTTTTGCAGACTCCACACCTTGAGCACCGCGAGGGTCTCCGGGTTTTGCTTCCACAAAATCTTGATAAGCGGCAATGGCTTCATCAAAACGACCTTGTTTTTTATAAGCTTCAGCTAAATAAAAATGCACTTCCGGGTCACTGTGCTTGGCTTTTTTGGCCTTTGTCAACCAGTCCTCTGCAGATTGATTGTCTTGTAATTCAAAATATGACCTGCCTATTTGGTACAAAATTCTCTTTTTCTGCTCAAACTTTTTCTCCTTAGAGTAAGCATCTTTATACAAATCTACAGCCTCAAAGTAAGAACCTGTGCTAAAAGCCATATCGGCTTCCTCGGTTTTTGAAGATTGCGCTGTCAGGATTCCTCCGCAAACAAAGCTCAGTAACAATGTGAAAATATAAGGTCTAAATAATTTCATAGAAACACTCTTATGTTTAACAATAACTTTTTCAGTCAAGTAATATTATTCGTAATACCACTTTAGAAAAAAATGAAGTACAAATGTAAACAAAAAAAAGCCGAACATACATATTCGGCTTTTTTTTAAGTTAAAATTTTCGTTATCGGGTAAAGAGTAACTCTCTGTACTTGGGCAAAGGCCAGTCAAGATTATCTATAATTAATTCCAATTTATCAACCTCGTACCTAATTTGAGTGAAATAAACTTTCACATTTTTAGTATATGCCACACTTTGCTCCTTAGGTGTATCAAGCACATTTGCCTTTTTACGTTCCTCAATCATTTCATAAACGAACTTTCTTACCAGCGCTACCCTTTCTGAAATTTCTTTGATAATATCGATTTTATCTCCTGCATATTGCCGGTATTCAGAACCAAATATTTCCTTAAGGCCGCGCACAGAATCAATCAATTTATTCTGATATTTCAATGCTGCGGGAATAATGTGATTCAATGCCATATCTGCCATCACGCGCGACTCTATTTGAAGCTTCAATTTGTAATCCTCTTGGCTGATTTCATAGCGGGCCAAAACTTCTCGTTTACTCATGATATCGAGTGACGAAACCAAATCAATAACTTTATCTGAAATTCCCAAATCCATGGCTTCATCTGAAGTAGGAATATTTTTCAATCCGCGCTTAGCGGCTTCTTTCAGCCACTCTTCTCCATAACCGTTACCTTCGAATAAAATTCTTTTTGAGTCAATGATGTAATTTCTCAACACTTCAAATATAGCATCATCTTTCGTTTTGCCTTTTGTAATTAAAGCATCTACATCTTTTTTAAACTCTTTAAGTTGTTTCGTCATCGCGGCATTCAATGCGGTCATCGGCTCAGCGCAATTCGCTGTGGAACCAACTGCTCTAAACTCAAACTTATTACCGGTAAAAGCAAAAGGAGATGTTCGGTTTCGATCGGTATTGTCTAACAATATTTCGGGTATTTTACCGATGTTCAATTTCAACTCCGTTTTTTCATCCGGAGACAACGCATCGCCCGTGACTTTTTGTTCGATATCATTCAGAACTTTGGTGAGTTTAGAACCGATGAATATAGATAAAATTGCAGGTGGCGCTTCATGAGCTCCCAAGCGATGGTCGTTGCCGGCCGAGGCAACAGTACTTCGAATAAAATCATCATATTCTTTTACCGCCTTTATCGTATTGACCAAAAAAGTAAGAAACCGTAAATTCGTTTTGGGTGTATTCCCGGGTGCCAGCAGATTTTTATGTTTTGATGAATTGGCGCTTAACGACCAATTGTTGTGTTTGCCCGAACCATTGAGACCCTTAAACGGCTTTTCATGTAATAAAACTGTAAAGTTGTGTCGCTTTGCAACGCGCTCCATCAAATCCATCAACAATTGATTATGATCAACAGCCAAATTACATTCTTCAAAAACGGGAGCACATTCAAACTGGTTGGGCGCAACCTCATTGTGACGAGTGGTCACGGGAATACCGAGCTTCAGTGATTCCTGTTCGAAATCTTTCATAAAGGCCAGCGCCCTTGCCGGAATACTGCCAAAATAATGATCGCTTAATTGCTGATCTTTTGAAGAGGAATGACCAAATAAAGTGCGCCCCGTTAAAGCCAAATCGGGTCGTGCTTCAATCAGGGAGGAGTCCACTAAAAAATACTCCTGCTCCCAACCCAAAGTCGCAGTAACCTTACTGATATTTTTATCAAAATACCGGCAAACATCTACTGCTGCTTTGTCCAAAACATGCAATGAGCGTAAAAGCGGCATTTTATAATCTAAACTTTCACCTGTGTAAGACACAAAAATGGTGGGAATACACAGTGTTTTTCCTATTATAAAAGCAGGCGAAGTAGGATCCCATGCCGTATAGCCCCGGGCCTCAAAAGTATTTCGAATTCCACCGCTCGGCAACGAACTGGCATCGGGCTCTTGTTGAACAAGCTGGTCACCGTCAAACGACTCAAATGAACTGCCGTCGTTTAAAGGCGTGTAAAACGCATCGTGTTTTTCGGCGGTTCGGCCGGTTAGTGGTTGAAACCAGTGTGTGTAATGAGTTGCACCTTTCGACATTGACCAAGCCTTCATAGCAGATGCTATTTGATTAGATAAAGACCTGTTCAGTTTGGCGCCGGTCTCAATAGAATTCATAAGACTTTTAAATGCATCCACGCTCAAATATTGCTTCATAGAAGCATAGTTAAACACATTTTCCCCAAAATAAGCGGAAATTTTGTCGTTTGGAGCTTTAACATCTTCAGGTAGTCGATTAAAACTATCGTCCAAGGCCTTAAATCGTAGCATAATGTAAAATTTTGGGCAAAGGTAAGATTGCGAAGGGGTGTTCTGACCAAAAAACTAAATATTTTTATTAACACCCCCTCCGAAATGAAGGGCGGAAATCGAAATCCTATATTTTTCCCAGCTTTACAACCAAAAATATATAAACAAGGTAGGCTAAAAATAAGAATGCTCCCTCCCAACGTGATATTTTACGCTTGTGCAGCATAAAAGGAAATATAATTAAGGCGATGCCCAGTACCCAATAAATATCGAAACTCAAAATGGTTTCACTCACTTGAATAGGCTTTAGTATGCCGGTAACCCCGAGAACCAAAGCAATATTGTAAATATTGGAACCTATTAAATTCCCGATCGAGATATCGGCATGCTTACGAAATGCCGCCATTATGGAGGTTATAAGCTCAGGGGCTGACGTTCCAAAGGCGACAATAGTTACGCTGATAACCAAATCACTCACCCCAAAACGATGTGCAACATCAACGGCGCCTTCCACCAACCAATCAGAACCAAAAGCCAAAGCACCAGCTCCCAATCCCACAAAAAGAAGTGAGCGCCACAAAGGCACAGTGGAAGTTTCAATATCTTGATCAATTCCTTCGGGTATAGAATTCTCCTGTCTTGATTTCCAAATTAAAAAAGTATTAAAAACGATGAGAACCAACAACAATGCTGATCCTTCAAAAATTCCTAAATCACCATCTAATATTAACAAGTAAAATATCAGGGTGACAAACATCATTACCGGCCAATCAAATCTTAAGGAGTTTTTACTTACGGCTATGGGGAAAACAATAGCTGTCAAGCCCAATACTAACGCAAGATTGGCAATGTTTGAGCCTATAATGTTACCCAAGGCAATATCCGGAAATCCTTGATAGGCAGCTTGAATACTTACGACAAGTTCGGGCGCTGACGTTCCAAAAGAAACTACCGTCATTCCCACCACCAATTTTGAAATTCTAAATCGCAGCGCACATTCTACGGCGCCTTTCACCAAGACCTCACCACCAATGATTAAGAGGATTAACCCCACCGTAAGTTGAATATACGCTAACAATTATCTCAAATATTAATCTTTAGAACTTTGTCCTTCATCCTCATTACTGCGTTTTCGCATATCTCTGTTTAAATCAACGTCTCGCTTCACATCTGAAACGCCACGCTGAATATCATTTTGAATTTCATCAGTTGCATTGCGCAATTGTCGCAATCCTTTTCCCATACCCCTGGCAAATTCAGGAATCCTTTTGGCTCCGAACAGCAAAAGTATGATAAAGAATATCATCATAATTTCGCCTCCGCCCAAATCTAAAAACAAAAGGGATTTTGTCATTTTCGCATTTTTGTATTGCCCTTAAAACTTCTATGTATTGTGCGGGAACAAATCTAAACAAAGTTTTCCGATGTCGTGATTTGTCACCTATCTAAAAAGGGTCAACAACAAAAAAATGTCATTGACCCTGTTTTTATCAATTCCCTGTGTGTTGAGCATCAAAAAGCATTGAAGCTTTGTTTCCACGCCTCATACCGGGTCATATCCTTTATCCTTTGGCAGCTTCTTTTCCCGCGGGCTTAGCGGTGCCTGCAAGCTTTCTGCTAAAGTCAATCATTACGGGGGTCGCAATGGCTAAGGAAGAATATGTACCGACAATTACACCAATCATCAATGCAAAAACAAACCCTCGAATTACCTCTCCCCCAAATATAAAGATGATCAATAACACCACAAAAGTGGTCATTGAGGTATTGATTGTCCTACTCAATGTACTGTTAAGGGCACTGTTGATTTGTTGAGTTTGACCGTGTTTAGGATGTAGTCCTATATATTCTCGAATTCGGTCAAAAACAACCACGGTATCATTAATTGAATACCCTACAACAGTTAAAATTGCCGCAATAAATGCTTGATCAATTTCAAGTGAAAAAGGCAAAAAGCCGTAAGCCAGGGAAAATATGGAAAGCACCACCAAAACATCGTGGGACATAGCTATAAGTGCTCCCAAGGAGTATTGCCACTTTTTAAAGCGGAACAAAATATACAAGAATATCACAACCAGTGAAAATATTACCGCTAAAACTGCGGCACGCTTGATATCGTCTGCTATGGTGGGTTCTACTTTTTGGGAAGTTAATTGTTCCTGAAACGCGCTTTTTGAGATCCCCTCTTTGTAAAAAGGTTTGATCCCTTCAAACAATTTGGCCTCCACTATAGACTCTACATCTTGCTCAGGATTATCAATCATGTACTTTGTCACAATTTTTACCTGATTGGAAGAACCGAATGTTTTTACTTGAGGAACCTGGCGAATACCGTCTTCACCCACAAAAACATCACCTAATGAAACGGAAATATCAGTTGTATTTACAGGTTGATCAAATCGAACGATGTAAGAACGACCTCCGCTAAAATCTACACCTACATTTAATCCGCGGGTAAATAAGGAGCCTAATCCGAGAATAATCAAAGCTCCTGAGGCCAAATAAAATTTCTTACGCCTGTTCACAAAGTCGAATGTGGGATTTTGAAGAATTTTCTCGGTAAAAGTTGAAGAAAACTTGATATTCTTCGAGCTTTCCATTCTCCATTCAAACAACAAGCGAGTAATGAATATAGCACTGAACAATGAAGTGAGGATACCAATAATCAAAGTAGTTGCAAAACCTTGAATGGGCCCTGTCCCAAATGTAGCAAGTATAATACCTGTCAATAAAGTCGTAATGTTGGCATCTAAAATTGAGCTGTAGGCATTTTTATATCCATCGGTTATGGAAAGCTTTAATCCTTTTCCCGATCTGAGTTCCTCGCGAATACGCTCAAAAATAAGAACGTTGGCATCTACTGACATACCTATCGTTAAAACAATACCCGCTATACCGGGAAGCGTTAATGTGGCACGTAATGAAGCCAGTACTCCAATTACAAGAAATACATTTGTCACCAATGCAACATTGGCCACAATGCCGGCATGAGAGTAATAAAATATCATGTAAATGAGAACGAGAGCAAGTGCAATAATAAATGAAGAAAGGCCTGAACTGATGGACTCTTCACCCAATTCAGGACCTACCACTGCCTCCTCAATAATATCAGACCTCGCCGGAAGCTTACCCGCCTTTAATACACCGGCTAAATCGGAAGCTTGTTGTTGTGTAAACCTACCGGTGATTTCTGTTTGACCCGATGGAATTTCACCCTGAACACGTGGCGCGCTATAGACACGGGCATCCAAAACAACCATAACTGATTTCAAATCCTCGGGGTTTGACGATGCTTCCCGCGTCATATCACGCCAGATTTTAGTGCCGCGACTGTTCATGTTCATGTTTACAGTAGGGTTACCCAAAGGATCTGTACCCACACGGGCTTGTGTAACATCGTCACCTTGTAATTTAGCTTCTCCGCCTTTAGGAACCTTTGCTGCATAAAGCGCATAAAACTCCTCACTGCCTTCTAGTGGATTGGCACCCCAGAAAAATTTGGTTCGGGGAGGGAATTGACCCTTAATATCTTTTCTTTTCAACCAATTGTTGACACGCATAGTATCTGCCATTGAGGCAATTCCAACCATCGGCTGGCTTCCCTCTTGCTGGGGTTGCAATACAGCGAACAAAGGATTCTCTTTCATGAACTCTTCCCGCGACACTTCTTCTTCGCTGTCAGCTGACTCCTCATCAGAAAGTAAATTTTCTAACGCGTTTTCATCATTCACCTCAGACGTATCAACTTGAGAAGAGTCGGCTTCAACTTCACTCTCATCATCATCGCTGAGTAAATCTGCAATATCGTCTTGCGTTTCCGTTTCGGCCCCAGCCTCATCGTCAGTTGAGGATTCAACTTCATCGCTTGATTGAGAACCCTTCTCAGTTTCGCGCAAAATATTGTTTGCTCTTTCTAATCCGGGATAGATCTCATAGTTTTGATAAGCTTCATAAAACTCTAATTGCGCCGTACCTTGAAGTATATCCCTAACGCGTTCTTTATCTTTTACACCCGGTAATTCAACCGTTATTCTTCCGGTACCTGAAATACGTTGAATATTGGGTTGAACCACACCCAAGTTATCCACCCTTTTTCTCAGAACCTCTTCAGTTCTTTTAATAGCTTGTTCAGCTTCAACCTTTAAAATGGAGTAAATTTCACCATTCGTTGCGTCGGCGGGAATCAATTCTTTATTGTCTAATGTGTGAAAAACCGAAGTGAGCGCAAAATCCTGAGCTACTTCTTTTTGAGCTTGCTCAAAAAGCGATATAAAATCCCCATCAGACTCCGAACGCAATTCTCTGGCGCGATCTAAAATGCTAACATAAGTGGGGTTTTGTCGATTAGCTCCTGCCAACGAATTGAGCATATCAGGTACCGAAACCTGAAGCGTTACGTGCATACCCCCCTGTAAATCCAAACCTAAGTTTAACTCGCGCTTTTTACAATAGGCATAGGTATATCCCAAAACAGGATAAATCTCATCGCCTGATCTTGAAACCAACTCTTTAGCTTCAAATGATTGAAAAGCGGAATCTTGCTGATAAAGATCAAATTCGGGATTAATTTCCAATATAGAATCTACGCGTGATTCTGCGACTTTTCGCGAATCTTTTTCTACACTGCTCACTACCCAAGTAAAGCTAATTTGGAATAGACATGCAGCAATTAATAAAAGCGTAAATGTCCAAAGTGCTCCTTTGTTTTGCATCTGTTTGATTTTCTTATAAGATGTGTCTAAAAAATAAGGGCGCAAATATAGAATTTCAAAGTTTCAATCCCAATTGCAAACCACGTTGTTTTTCCATGTATTTTTGCCAAAAGCTCTACTAGACCAAACAAACTGTAAACCATGAATTTAAATGATATAAGTAAACCCGTTTTATTCTATGATGGTCAGTGCAACTTGTGCAATGGTGCCGTGCAATTTGTATTACGCCACGAAAAAAACGACCAAATCGTGTTCGCATCTCTACAAAGTGCGTTGGGCAAGATGTTAATATCAAAGTTTGAATTGCAAAATGTGGATAGTCTCGTACTTTACCATGACGGAGAAATATATTTAAAATCTTCCGCTGCGTTGCACATAGCAAAAAATTTAAAGCAACCCTATCGTAAATCTCATATTATTAGGTTTTTACCCGTAATGTTTCGTGATTTCATCTACGATTTTGTTGCGCGTCACCGCTACGCAATTTTTGGAAAAACAGAGAGTTGCCAATTACCGAATAAAAAACACCAAAAACGATTCTTGGATCTTTAAAAAGTACTATTCGCTAATCTTCTTTATTGTTTTTTTGGTTGTCTTCCAATTCAGCGGGTTTTTCTTCTTTTTCAAACATTTTAGTTTCCACCAAAACATTATACCATTTGAATAGCTTTTTCAAATCTGATGAATACACCCGATCCTCATCATATTCCGGAAAAACTTCCGCCAAACTCGCTCTCAATGAATTAACATCTTTAAAATCTACTTCAGCCACCTTACCGGCCTTTAATTCATACAAACCCTCATAAATTTCTTCAAGCGGCTTATCCTCAGAAAGGCCGTAAATAGAAATATCACTCAATGCACTTACTTTATGCGTGCTGTGAATGGGTGACTTTTTTCCTGTTTCTAAATCCTTTACAATGATACCGGCTTTGGTGCGCGCCGATAATTCAAATAATCCCGGCTTGCCGGTAACAGATAAAATACCTTCTAAATTCATGTTTTCTTTTTTTTCGGTCAGAACCATTGCCGGCCTTTATTATTGAACGGGCAAAAGTAAAAACTTACTATTTCCACACGTCACGAAGTTTCGGTTTTTAACTGCCTGAACAATTGAGCGGAGGTATTGGGTTCTGAATAAAGAATTTAAAATGCCTGTTTGAACAAAATTTACTTGATAACGTTTTACTTGCATAAACACATAAATTTATAATTCCATGAAAAAAAGAAGTTTACTCACTACAGTCGCTATAGCTTTATCAAGCTGGGCTTTTGCACAAACAGCAGAAGTTCAAATTATTCATAATTCCCCGGATGCGGCAGCCTCTGCCGTTGACGTTTGGGTAAATAATACGAAAGCATTGCCGAATCTTGAATTTAGAAATGCAACCCCGTTTTTGCAACTGCCCGCAGGTTCAACATTTGAATTGAGAATTCAGCCGGCAAACAGTTCAGACACAACTAACCCATTATTATATGAAGAAGTGTTGCTGAATTCCAATGACAAGTATGTTGCTGTTGCCAATGGATTTGTCTCTCAAACAGGATATTCCAACACGCCGCCGTTAGCCATTGATGTTTATCAAATGGGTAGGACAGAATCTGCTAATGTGGGAGAAACTGATGTATTGGTTTATCACGGCTCACCTGATGCACCCACTGTGGATGTAGCTGAAACAAGCGTTCCCGCCGGAACTATTGTTGATGATATTTCTTACGGCGAATTCCAAGGCTATTTAGAATTGGGAAATGCCGACTATACTTTACAAATACAAGATCAAACAGGTGCCGTAACGGTTAGAGAATATATGGCTCCACTACAAACTTTAGGCTTAGCAGATTCTGCTATGGTTGTTTTGGCATCGGGCTTTTTCGATCCTTCAATGAATAGCGATGGTCCGGCTTTTGGATTATTTGCAGCATTACCTTCAGGAGGTCAATTGATTGAATTGCCTTATCCAACGGCTGAAATTCAAGTTATGCACAACAGCGCCGACGATGCTGCTAGTTCAGTTGATATTTGGATTCAAGGACCTACAGGAGAAGTTCTAGCCAAATTAGATGATGTAGAGTATCAAACTGCCACCGGCGTATTAGAAGTGTTGGCTTCTGCAAACAATGATTTAGAACTGACAATTGCAGTAGCGGCTGATACCAGCACATCGCCCGCTTCCGCTATTTATACACAAAATGTAAGTCCTACGGCGAATGAATCTTATGCTGCGGTAGCTGCCGGAATTGTGAGTCCTTCAGGATATTCTCCCGCAACACCCTTTAATATTTTTTTGAATCCCGGTTTAAGAACTTCAGCAGCCTCGACAGGTGAAACAGATATTCTCGTTTTCCACGGAGCAACCGACGCTCCAACCGTTGACGTTTATGAACCTACCTTGATGGCTACGGTAGTAGATGATATAGCTTTCGGTGAATTTGACGGCTATTTAGAAGTTCCCACTATGGATTTGGTATTGACCGTCCAAGATGAAACAGGTGCTGTGAATGTGAGAACCTATGATGTGCCCCTTCAAACTTTAGGTTTAGAAGATGAAGCTATTACGGTTTTAGCATCAGGATTTTTGAATACGGCTGAAAATTCGGATGGTCAACCTTTTGGTTTATATGCCGTAACAGCATCAGGAGGTCAGTTTATTGAAATTCCGCTTCAAACCGGTAACGTTCAAGTAATTCACAACAGCGCAGACATGGCAGCCTCTGCAGTAGACGTGTACATTGAAGGGCCTGTAGGAGAGCCTATTACAAAAGTGGAAGATTTTGAATTTCGAACTGCTACTCCTTTTGTAGAACTTCCCGCCGGTGTGAACCTTACCATTCTTGTTGCACCTGAAAACAGCACTTCATCGGGAGATGCTATTTATGATGTAACTGTTTCTTTAGACAATGAAGAAAACTACACCGCTGTTGCAAACGGTATTGTGAGCACTTCAGGATATACACCCGGTGCGGGGACAGATACTGATTTTGACATTTACTTGCGACCCGGTGCTCGAATAGCTTCCGCGAATTCAGGTGAAGCAGATGTTCTCATTTTCCATGGCTCCACAGATGCACCCGCTGTTAACATTGTAGAAACAGGAGTAGGTGCCGGAGTTTTATCTGAAGAATTGGAATACGGCGACTTTGATGGTTATTTAGAGTTGGCTGTAAATGACTACACCATAGAGGTTCAAACACCTAACGGCACTTTGGTAGCATCTTACCAAGCTCCACTCAATTCTTTGGGGTTGAGTGATGCAGCTCTAACCGTTTTGGCTTCAGGATTTTTAGATCCTTCAGTAAACAGTGACGGTGCTGAGTTCGGATTATGGGTGGCTAGTGCGGCCGGCGGCGCTTTATTGGAGTTGCCCGCTACCGAAACGTCTGTTCAAGAAGTTGAAAACTTCAACACTTTTAGCGTTTATCCCAATCCGGCTGCAAGTCAGATCAATTTTGAATTGGAAGCCGATCAAAACGCACAACTCGAAATATTCTCTATTTCAGGTGCAATGTTGATGAACAAAACGTTGAATAATGATGTCAACAACATCAATATCGAAACATTGCCCGCAGGCACTTACATTTACAGAGTAAGAGCTGAGGGACAAGTAGAAACAGGTAAATTTAACGTAGTGAAGTAATTCACCACCCCCATTTAATTTTAAAAAAAGGCGCTCGTCAAACAGCGCCTTTTTTTATTTCTCAATAAGGTTACCCCTTTAGGTATCGTAATATAATAGAACGTAAATAGGTTACGGTGCGGGTTCGTTTATTTGCATAAAACAATGAATTATGCGAATAAACAAGGAGTTAACGAGAAAAAAATTCGAACAAATATTAGGCACAGATAAACAGTGCTACAAATACTTAGCGGATATAAAATGGAAAGATGGATATCAATGTAAAAGATGCAAATGTGATCGATTTATGAGGGGTAAAAAGCCCTTTGGTAAGCGTTGTGCCAAATGTCATTATGATGAATCCCCCACAGCGGGAACATTGTTTCACAAAGTGAAGTTTGGTCTATCTGACGCATTTGGAATGGTTTACGATATTGTCACAAGCAAGAAAGGAGCGAATAGTATTTGGTTAGCTGAACGATATGGTGTTAGACAAAAAACAGCTTGGTTATTCAGGCAGAAAGTTCAAAGAGCTATGACAAGTAGTTTAAAGCACCCTTTAGAACAGGATGTTGATGTTGACGAATTCGAAATAGGCACACCAAAGAAAAATCAACAAGGCAGAAGTCACTCAACCAATAAAACAAGGGTTGTAATAGCTGTGGAAAATCGTGAGGGTAAAAGCCGGACGAGCTTACGCTAAAATACTAGAGGATTATAGCAGTAACTCATTACGCCCAATTTTTGACCAACATATAGCAAAAGATGCTAAAATTAGAGCGGATGGTTGGTCCGGGTACAAACCTTTAAAGAAAGAATATCCAAATCTAAGACAGGAACTTTCAGAAATGGGAAGAAACGTCCCGATGATCCACAACCAAATACGTAATTTTAAAAACTGGTTGCGCGGAGTTCACTCATACTGTCATAAAAAATATCTGCCTCATTACATAAATGAATATTTTTTCAGATTCAATAGACGAAACCACAGAGAATCAATACTTCAGAAAATATTAGAAAGAATGACTGTTGAACTCCCAATTACATGCACTGAAATTCAGTCTATTGCGACTTAAAGGGTAGCCCTATTTCTCAATTTACAGCAGGGCTGTTTGTTTTCTCGAATAGGTTTAACTTTGCACTTCTTATAAATACGGTTCTTTTTCAGAACCCCAAACGTATGATTACAATGAAATTTGGAGTTGTTACTTTTCCCGGTTCAAATTGCGACCATGACATGCTTTATGTTTTGCGCGAGAAGCTGAATCAAGAAGCCGTTAGCTTATGGCATAAAGATACCGACCTGCAGGGTTGCGATTTTATCATTTTACCCGGAGGTTTCTCTTACGGCGATTATTTGCGATCAGGAGCTATTGCACGTTTTTCTCCTATCATGGAGGAGGTGATCAAATTCGCTAAACACGGCGGCAAGGTTTTAGGTATTTGCAACGGATTTCAAATTTTGTGCGAAACAGGGTTACTTCCCGGCGCGCTGCTTCACAACGAAAACCGATTGTTTATTTGCGAAAATCAATTCATCAAACCGGCGTCAAACAAAAGTTTACTCACAAAAAACGCGTCTTTAGACACATCCTATAAAATACCCATAGCGCATGCTGAGGGTAAATACTTTATAAATGATGAAGGCTTGAAAGATTTGAAAGAAAACAATCAAATTTTATTTTACTATTGCGATGAAAACAGTGAAGTTACGTCGGAGCATAATCCGAACGGCTCTGTTCAAAATATTGCCGGTGTGCAAAATAAAAACGGTAATGTAATGGGGATGATGCCTCACCCCGAAAGAGCTTGTGATGATGTACTTTCTAACACAGACGGTGCCGTATTTTTGGAAGCATTAATCGGTGACGCAGAGCTTGCTTAGGTTCTGACCAAAAAAAGTGATATAAAAAAAGCCTTACGCAATCCGAAAGGCTTTTTTGTTTACAAGAAACCCAATTCCAATTTAGCTTCCTCACTCATCATTTCTTGATCCCAAGGCGGCTCAAAAGTAATGGTTACTTTTGCTCTATTTACATCCTCAGCTTTAGAGGCTTTTTCCTCAACTTCAGCGGGAAGAGACTCGGCAACCGGGCAATTAGGTGATGTTAGCGTCATCAAAATATCTACGTTGGCGTCATCTCTCACGTTGATTTCGTAAATCAATCCCAACTCATATATATCAATGGGTATTTCAGGATCATATACAGTTTTGAGTAACTCAATTATTTCGTTTTCTATTTTCTTTTTATTCATGGCATTTTAATTTTAGGCCGTGGCTTGTGCGTAGGATTTCATCATATTCACCATACTCACCAAGCCGTTAGCCCTGTTTGGCGATAAATGCTCCTTGAGGCCAATACGTTCCAAAGCATATAAATCGGCTTGTGCAATTTCTTTGGGTGACCGCCCACTCAATATACGAATAAGTAAACCCACGATTCCCCGTGTAATAACAGCGTCAGAGTCTGCATTGAAATAAAGCTTTTCGCCTTTCTTCTCAGGAGCCAACCACACTTTAGATTGGCACCCCTTCACTAAGTTTGAGTCGTTTTTCAGCTCTTCACTGATTTGAGGAACATCTTTCGCAAACTCAATAATATGTTCGTATTTGTCCATCCAGTCGTCGAATAGATCAAACTCTTCTATTATTTCGTCTTGTATTTTGTTGATTTCACTCATGACAACATTCTTTCTGCGTGTTTTAAACCATCGATAAAAACATCTACCTCATCTTTGGTATTGTACATTCCAAAAGAGGCCCTAACAGTTCCCGTAATACCAAAACGCGTCATTAAAGGCTCCGTACAATGGTGGCCGGTTCGCACTGCCACGCCCAAGCGATCCAATAAAACGCCCACGTCATAGTGATGTAAATCACCGAGCAGAAAACTTACACCTCCTGTTTTTTCGGGAGCTTCACCTATAATTTTGATTTCATTAAAGTGCCTTCTCAATTGTTCTTCGCAATACTGCAATACCTCATGTTCATGCTCTTCAGCCCCTTTTACATAATCTCTCAACATAAAGTCTATTGCAGCTCCAAGGCCAATCACACCGGCAATATTGGGCGTTCCCGCCTCAAATTTATGCGGCAAACCATTATAGGTTGATTTTTCAAGGGTAACGGTTTTAATCATTTCTCCTCCACCTCGATAAGGCGGCATCTCATTGAGGATTTCCTTTTTACCGTAAAGTACACCTACTCCCGTAGGGCCGTACATTTTGTGAGCTGAAAATGCGTAAAAGTCACAGTCCAAATCACGCACATCTACTTTGAGATGCGGTACAGATTGAGCGCCGTCAATCAAAACTTTAGCGCCAAAATCATGGGCTTTGGATATGATATTTTTCACCGGATTTATGGTTCCCAATGTGTTGGAAACATGACTAACGGCCACCAGTTTCGTTTTGGAATTCAACAGCTTTTCATACGCGTCAAAAACAAACTCGCCTGAGTCGCTAACGGGTACAAACTTCAATACTGCTCCCGATCGTTCACACATCATTTGCCACGGCACTAAGTTCGAGTGATGTTCCATGCCGGAAACAATCACCTCATCACCCGGCTGTATGTAAGCACGGTCAAAAGTAGCCGCCACCAAGTTAATTCCATCTGTGGTTCCTGAGGTGAAAATAATTTCTTCATCATACGCCGCATTTATAAAATCACGTGTTTTTTTACGTACTTTTTCGTATTGATCTGTAGCTTGCTGACTCAAAAAGTGAACACCACGGTGAATATTAGCGTGTTCATACAAATAATAATGAGCCACCGCATCGGCAACAGATTTAGGCTTTTGAGAAGATGCCGCACTATCAAAATAAATGAGCTGTTTTTTTCCGTATACTTTTTGATCAAGCACGGGAAACTCAGCTCTTACAGCGTCAACATCAAATGTATTTTTTTTTGTTTTAAGCATATTGGTTGTTTAATTCATCGCTTCTTTTCTCTATCAAAGCAGATATGTAATTCGACAACGCTTCAGCAGAAACATATTCCAAAGTTTCAGCGGTAAAAGCATTAACGAGCAAATTTATGGCATCTGTTTTCTTCATCCCTCGAGACATGAGGTAAAACAAAGCCTCCTCATCTAACTGGCCGGTGGTAGAACCGTGAGAGCATTTTACATCATCGGCATAAATTTCAAGCTCGGGCTTTGAATTGATCACTGCATCATCACTCAACAAAATATTTTGATTGGATTGAAAAGCGTTAATTTTTTGGGCATCTTTTCTCACAAATACCTTCCCATTAAAAACACCTGTAGCCTTTCCGCCCAAAATGCCTTTGTAATTCTCATGTGAGTTGCACAGAGGTACCAAATGATCGATTATCGTATGATTATCAAAATGATGCTTATCACCGCCCATGAAAGACCCGTTTAGTCGCGTTTCACAATTTTCACCGTTCACCGATACATTAATTTCATTGCGAATCAACTTACCACCCACGGTAAACGCACCTGAAGTAAATGTACTCCCTTCACTTTGATAAACATCGGTTGAATGAATGTGATTACTCTTTTTACCGTTTTGTTGTATCATTTGGTATTCAACCTCTGCGTGCCTTCCCAGATAAACTTCATTTACGCCGTTTATAAAGTTCTCCCCCGCATCTCCGTGAAAGCTGTGAGTAATCTTTAAGCCGGCATCATCTTCAGCCACAAATAAATTACGTGGCGCATGCGTAACTCCCTCTCCGTTCGTAATGTCTATAATGTGAACAGGGTGCTGTGCTATCGCTTTTTTCTCGGCATAAATCAATACGCCCGATTTGTGAAAAGCGGTATTCATAGCCGTAAAAATATGGCTGTGATGATCGGCAATAGTTCCCATCCACTTATCTATCACATCGTAATGTTCTACTTTACCTTGAGCCAAAGTAAGAACGTGAATTCCGTTTTGCTTTTCAACGTGAGACAATTCATTGTTGAAAATACCATTTACAAAAACCAACACATCCGATTTATAATCCGGTATTTCAAACCCTGTTAAACTCTCAGGTACATCGCCCGGTTTATGCTCAAAATCCTTTTTTAAAATTCCCGCAACACGCGTGTATTTCCAACGCTCATCTTTAAGTGTGGGGAAGTTCAAACTGTGAATAGCTTTATAAGCTTCTTCACGCAGTTGCTGTTGATTTCCCACTGTGTCTGCGGTAGGATTTTTCATCAGTCCCGCTAAAAATTTATCTTTTTTCTCTGTATTTTCCATTGACATATATCGTTTTTTGGTCAGAACCCATTTACCGTTGTAAATCCCCGCCACCTTTTGGTTCTGATTAAAACATACTAAAAAGCAAAGGGTTTACGCCTCTACTCCATCTTCTTTTAACCAATCGTAACCTTTTTCTTCCAGCTCCAAAGCCAACTCCTTGGGCCCGGTTTTCACAATTTGACCTTTGTGTAAAACGTGAACAAAATCGGGCACTATGTAATCTAGCAAACGCTGGTAATGCGTAATCAGCAAAAAGGATTTTTCAGGGGATTTCAATTGATTTACCCCGTCGGCAACAGTTTTTAACGCATCAATATCAAGTCCCGAATCGGTTTCATCCAAAATCGCAAACTTGGGGTCGAGCATTGCCATTTGAAAAATTTCATTGCGTTTTTTCTCACCCCCCGAAAAACCTTCATTAACGCTGCGGTTAGCAAGACGACCGCTCAAGCCCACCAGCTCTTGATTCTTTTTTACCATTTGTAAAAACTCCTTGGCCGTGTAGGGCTTTTCACCCTTGAATTCCTTAATGCTCTTAAGAGCAGTTTTTAAAAAGTTCATATTGCTTACCCCCGGAATTTCAACGGGATACTGAAATGCTAAAAACACTCCTGCCGCCGCCCTTTCATTGGGTTCTAAATCCAGCAGGTTTTCGCCCATTAGCTCCACTTCACCCCGGGTAACTTCATACTCTTCACGTCCCGCAAGAACGGAGGCCAACGTGGATTTCCCCGAACCGTTAGGCCCCATAATGGCGTGAATTTCCCCGGCATTAATTTCGAGGTTTACTCCGTTTAATATTTTATTGCCTTCTATCTCGGCGTGTAAATTCTTTATTTTTATCATGATTCTTTATTCGTGATTCTTGTTATTCAATTAATTATCCTACAGAGCCTTCTAATGTTACTTCAAGTAATTTTTTGGCTTCGACCGCAAATTCCATGGGAAGCTTGTTCAACACCTCTTTGGCGTATCCGTTTACAATTAAACTCACCGCAGCTTCCTCATCCATACCGCGTTGTTGACAGTAAAAAATTTGATCTTCACCAATTTTTGAAGTGGTAGCCTCGTGCTCAACTTTGGAAGAGCTGTTTTTTGTCTCGATATAGGGAAACGTATGTGCGCCGCATTTGTCACCAATCAACAGCGAGTCACATTGTGAGAAATTTCTGGAGTTTTTGGCCTGTTTATTGATTTGCACCAAGCCGCGGTAACTGTTTTCAGATACTCCGGCAGAAATCCCTTTCGAAATAATAAGCGATTTTGTGTTGCGGCCTATATGAGTCATTTTGGTACCCGTATCTGCCATTTGGTGGTTATTGGTAACGGCAACGGAATAAAACTCACCTTCAGAATAATCACCTTTCAACACGCAAGACGGGTATTTCCACGTTATGGCAGAGCCTGTTTCTACTTGAGTCCAAGAAATTTTGGATCGTGTTCCCTCACAAAGTCCGCGTTTGGTAACAAAGTTGAAAACGCCGCCTTTGCCGTTTTCATCACCGGGATACCAATTTTGAACGGTGGAGTATTTCACTTCCGCATCGTTTTTTGCAACAATTTCCACTACCGCGGCATGCAATTGATTTTCATCGCGAGTAGGAGCCGTGCAACCCTCGAGGTAACTCACGTAAGCTTCATCTTCCGCCACGATTAAAGTGCGTTCAAACTGCCCCGTTCCGGCCTCATTAATTCTAAAATACGTACTCAATTCCATAGGACATCTCACTCCTTTGGGAATATAGCAAAATGAGCCGTCGGTAAAAACTGCCGAGTTAAGTGCCGCATAAAAATTATCATTGGGCGGCACAACCTTGCCCATATTTTCACGAACCAAATCCGGGTATTTTTGTACGGCCTCACTAAACGAGCAAAATATAACACCCAATTCGTTGAGTTTTTCCTTAAATGTAGTTTCTACGGAAACGGAGTCAACCACTACGTCCATAGCTACTCCCGATAATTCTTTTTTGTCTTCATCATCGGTTTTCACTCCGGCCAAACGTTTTTGCTCGGCAATAGAAATGCCTAATTTCTCATACATATTCCTCAATTCAGGATCTACCTCATCTAAGCTATTCAATTGCTTTTTAGGTTGAGGGGCGGCGTAATAGGTTATTTCTTGAAAATCGGGCTTTTTGTATTTGACGTGAGCCCAATTGGGTTCCTTCATGTTAAGCCAGTTGCGGTACGAGTTCAATCGAAACTCTAAAAGCCACTCGGGCTCCTTTTTTTTCGCCGAAATCATTTTAATTACGTCCTCATTAAGACCCTTAGGTACTCGATCGGTTTCAAATTTTGAAGTGAAACCGTATTTGTATTTTTGAGATTTCAGCTCTTCTGCCAATTCTGTTTCTGTATATGCCATATTTCTTCTTTAATTTTAGATGGAGAAACTTTCGCCACATCCGCAAGTGCGGGATGCATTGGGATTTACAAAACTAAAACCCTTCCCGTTAAGTCCTCCCGTAAATTCAAGTGTGGTCCCGGCCAGGTAGAGAAAACTCTTCTTATCAACCGCTATTTCCACACCATTATCTTTAAATATTTTATCATCCTCTTTCCGTTCGCTGTCAAAGTCCAAATTATAGACCAATCCCGAACAGCCTCCGCCTTTTACGCCTACGCGTATGAAGGCACCTTCTCCGGCTTTATTTGAATCTTTAAGCTTATCTATCTCAGCTCTTGCTTCATTCGATACTTTAATCATATCCCGATAACGTTAAATGAATTATGTTGTTCATTTATTTAGACTTAATCTAAATAAATTGCTTTTCGGCCGCAAAAATACCTAATAGTTGGTATTGCACAAAGCATTTTTAGTGATTAATGCATACGCCCTTCACTTCAGTTTCCCAGTTTTCTCAATCGCCTTTGACTTTAAGGTCAAAAGGCAGGCTATAACCAACGGATAGATTAATTTTGCCGCCATGTACTTGGTAAAAACACCGCGTATTATTCAGTCTTTGAATGCTCCCGTTTATTGGCGGTTTCCAGCGAAAGAAAAAACTTTATACCTCACTTTTGATGACGGACCGCATCCAACGATAACAAGAGATGTTCTAGCATTACTGAAAAAATACAATGCACGAGCTACATTTTTTTGTGTAGGAAAAAATGCACGCGAACACCCTCAAGTCATCAAACAGATGCAAAATGAAGGACATCAACCTGGAAATCATTGTTACCGGCACGAATCGGGTTTTCAAACCCCTTCCTATTTTTACTACAAAAGCTTTTTGAAAGCGCGTAACTACGTAGACTCAAGACTCTTTCGCCCTCCCTACGGACGAATTAAACCCAAGCAGGCACAAGCTCTTTCCAAGAAAACCCACATTATCATGTGGGACATATTAAGCGGTGATTTTGATCAAAATCTAGATGCTCACAAATGTGCGCGGCGGGTAATTCAAAGCGCCCAAGCGGGTTCCATCATTGTTTTCCACGATAGCGCAAAAGCTGCTCCGCGCATGTTGCCGGCACTGGAGGCCGTATTAAAACACTTCAGCAAGCAAGGCTTTATATTTAAAGCCATAAACCCGAATGAAATTAATCAGATAAAGAAAAAGTAATTTTCCACATACCACGCAGGTCGCCGGGTTGAAAACCTATTGCTTGATCATCGGGGTATTTTTCCTTGATTAGTGCATAATCGGGATCTGCTATATCAGCACCGGGGTCACCGTGGCAAGAAAGGCATTGCGGAGCCAAATCAATTCGCTTATAATAAACGGCATTGCCCTGATGGAGCTTCAACAACTTTTCTTCCCCCGCTTTCATTTC
>CAJXMT010000006.1 GCA_913056155.1 uncultured Cryomorphaceae bacterium | reverse complement strand
CTCCTCAGAAACCATAAAAGCGGCCTACGACGAAAGTACAGATGTTTTTGACTTGCTGGACAGCGCCGAGTCCAACCTTTTTAAAGTAGCTGAAGGCAATATTCGCAAAAGCACCGATACGATGACCGATCTCATTTCGCAAGCCATAAAGCACGTGGAAGAAATGGGTAAAAAAGACGGCGGCGTGAGCGGTGTGCCTACGGGATTTGGAGATTTAGACACCCTTACAGGCGGCTTCCAACCCTCTGATATGGTTGTACTAGCCGCCCGCCCCGGTATGGGTAAAACAGCCTTTGTTCTCAGCATGGCGCGCAATACCGCCGTTGAATTTAAAAAGCCAATCGCGGTATTTTCTTTGGAGATGTCTTCACTTCAATTGGTCAACAGGCTCATTGCCTCTGAAACGGAACTCAGTGCCGAAAAACTCAAAAAAGGAAATTTAGAAAGTTATGAATGGGAACAACTTCATGCTAAAATAGGCCGGTTGGCTGAAGCACCCATCTTTATTGATGACACCCCGGCTTTATCGGTTTTTGAACTACGCGCCAAATGTCGCCGCCTCAAAGCTCAACACGATATCCAAATGGTGGTAATTGACTATTTACAGCTCATGACGGCCTCCAGTGAAAAAGGAAACAGAGAGCAGGAAATCAGCACTATATCGCGGTCTATTAAAACCATTGCCAAAGAGTTGAGCATCCCAATTATTGCGCTCAGTCAGTTGAGCAGGGCAGTTGAAACACGTGGCGGCTCCAAGCGTCCTATGCTGTCTGACCTCAGAGAATCCGGTGCCATTGAGCAAGATGCCGACATGGTGATGTTTATTTACCGTCCCGAGTATTACGGCATCACAGAGGATGAAGACGGGGAATCGGTTGAAGGTATCGGCGATATTATCGTAGCCAAGCATCGTAACGGAGCCTTGGACGATATACGCCTCAAATTTATTCCGCACCTCG
Source organism: uncultured Cryomorphaceae bacterium (assembly GCA_913056155.1). Taxonomy (GTDB): domain Bacteria; phylum Bacteroidota; class Bacteroidia; order Flavobacteriales_G; family Salibacteraceae; genus Salibacter. The sequence continues at coordinate 29,787 of CAJXMT010000006.1, read as the reverse complement.
CTAAGTTTGACAATCTAAACTCCGGCGGCGGTTTTGACGTACCTTCCAACGGCGGCTTACCCCAATCACAGGAATTCGGTCAAGTGAACACGCAAACACGAAAAAGTAAAATGAATGATGAAACTGATGACTTTACACAAGAAAGTGATTCGCCCTTTTAGCACTATTTTTTTAGTGCTGTTTTTTATTTTGGTCAGAGCCGGCAGCACACACGCGGCAAAGCTCCTGATTCCCATGGATGAAAACACGCAAAAAAACCACCTCAAAGCGTACGGTATTTCCTACTGGGTTTTGGAACAGGATATTGAAGTGGAGTGGCTGCTGAATTACCGCGGAGGCAGCTTTTTGATTGACCATTACAAAGAAATTGAACGTGAGTGTGTTATACGCGGTGTGAGTTTTGAGATTATTGCCGATGCCCAAGCATCAGCCATAAAGAGTGAAATCAGCGACCCCGAAGTCAATATGGACGTGATGAAACTGGAAAAACCACCCAAAATTGCCGTTTACACTCCCGACGGTAAACAACCTTGGGACGATGCCGTGACGTTGGTATTAACCTACGCCGAAATTCCCTACGAGGAAATTTACGACCGCGAAATCATGAAAGGTGAACTCCACCTTTACGATTGGCTGCACCTGCACCATGAAGACTTCACCGGGCAGTACGGTAAATTTTACGCCGCTTACAAAAATGCCTCTTGGTACAGAAAACAAGTAGCCGAAGCGGAACAAATGGCCAAAGAATTGGGCTTTGAGAAAGTGTCTCAACAAAAACTCGCCGTAGCTCAAAAAATTAAAGAATACACTGTGGGAGGCGGCTTTTTATTCTCCATGTGTTCGGGGACCGATTCCTACGATATTGCACTGGCCGCTCAATATACGGATATTGCTGAGTACATGTACGACGGCGATCCCGCAGACCCCAAAGCACAGGATAAATTAGATTTTGACCAAACTTTCGGCTTTCATAACTTCAATCTTAAATCTAATCCGCTGGAATATGAATTCTCCTCCATAGACGCCACACAAACACATGCACGCACACCCGAATCGCAAGACATGTTTACCCTATTTGAGTATTCCGCAAAATGGGATCCCGTGCCTACGATGTTGTGCCAAAATCACACGCAAGTGATAAAAGGCTTTATGGGGCAAACTACTGCCTACTATGAAAAATACGTGAAGCCCGAAGTATTGATTATGGGCAGGTCAAAAGCACAAAAATCAGCGAAGTACATTCACGGTGAAATAGGAAAAGGTCAATGGACTTTTTACGGCGGCCATGATCCCGAGGATTATCAGCACTTTGTAGGCGACCCCCCCACCGATTTGGATTTGCATCCCAACTCACCGGGTTACCGTTTAATTCTCAACAACGTACTCTTTCCGGCAGCTAAAAAGAAAAAGCGCAAAACATAATCCAAAAGCCACACAAGGCGTTATTCGCGATTTGTAAATCAATTAGTGAGTGCTTTCCACGCGGTTAGCGTTAAGGCTGATAATTTGGAGGAAACCTAAGGCTTTGGGGCATAACAACTTGCTCACCGACCTCATTGCAAACCATCAATTTCAGGCTATGAAAGTAATATTTTGCCGGTTTTTGAAGTTAAAAAAAGGACTGAGTTGTTGCTACCCAAGTATAAAATAAAGAATTTATCTGCGGCGATCTTGACCGCACGGGAAATAATAATTCACAGCTACATTTTGCTTGCCGGCCAAACATTCATTGCAGTATGTTTGATTATCGCAACCGCAAACGGGAAAACGGCAATCATTATTGCAAATTGAATCGTTAAATTGATTTCCTACAGATCGGTCTGTGCAACGTGCAACACCTTCCTCTTGGGTGCAGGAATAGATGAGTAACCCAGCTAAAAAAAACAAAACCGACTTAAGTACTGTATTTTTCATTATCTCTGTAAATTAAATCCCGTTCAAAGTTACACAAAGTTTTTGTGCCAACTCTCAGCCAATGGTAAAATCCATTCACGTTTCATTTGTTGCGGTGTAGAAACCAGATTATTAAACACAAGACTATCGTCATTGACGATTCCTTTTTGATGCAACGCCGGTAATTCACTCAAAGGATTTTGAACAATGTCATCACCTTTCCAATAAGTGAGTATTTGCCGGTTAAAAAACTCAGCTCCAAACTTTTTCTCCATTTCTTTTACAAAAGCAACTGAGGAATCGATGCTGCAACCCGAGGCTGCGGCCTGTTTTTCATCAACACCTAAAATTAAAAATCGATTATATAAAAAAGATCCCGCTGCCGCTAAAGCTTTGCCATGCGCCTGCCATCCATTGATAAATAAATCAACTTCATTTTTCATTACGTTGCCTTCTCGCTCTTCAAAAGGCTCATCAGCTTGGTAAATCCACAACCTCGCATCGTCAGGGAGGTTATGAAGCTCAGACTCAATTAGCGATAAGGCATTCTTTTGGGGGTTATCCTTCATCATTCTCACGTCAATCATTACACCGTTAAAATATCCTTTTCCTTGGCATCCAGCAAATCATCTACCTTTTTACTGTATTCATTCGTGTATTTTTGCACCTCCTCTTCTGCACCTTTGATCATATCTTCGGGCATGCCGTCACTTTTCAATTTCTTTAGCGCATCCATGGCTTCCTTGCGCACATTGCGAATACTCACTTTACAGTTTTCACCTTCTGCCCTGCACGTTTTCACTAATTGTTTACGGCGTTCTTCCGTCAACGGCGGTAGGCTAATCATAACCATTTCCCCATTATTTTGCGGGTTTAAACCCAAATTGGAATTAATGATGGCTTTTTCTATCTCGGCCAGCATCCCTTTTTCCCATGGCTGGATGGAGAGTGTACGCGCATCGGGAGTATTGATATTGGCAACTTGGTTCAGCGGTGTTAAGGTACCGTAATAATCCATTTTCACGCCTTCCAACATAGCCGGATTGGCACGACCCGCACGCACCTTTGATAACTCACTGTTTAAGTGATCAACGGCAGCTTTCATAGATTCTTTGCACTCTTTGTACACGGGTTGTAATTCTTCACTCATTTCGATTTATTTTTATGATGTTGTTTTTATCTGTTTGACTTTTGCGTTGCAAATGTAAAAAGTCACAGGTGTTCACCGCATTTTTTATCGGGTTCTGACCAAAAATAAAATACTAAAAATCCAAAGCACTTACTCGCCCCTGCCTCCAAGTTTCTACCGCCCTGTACCAAGGGTTTTTGTAATTGGGCGAACGGCGAAGCATATAATTATTTTGGGTAAACGGGCTTTGAGTTTTGTTAAATACGAAATTTACAGAGAGGTGGTTATTGGCCTCACCGTAAACCCAAGCTTCACTTTGCGCCGATTTGTAAACCATGTTGGGCGGCCCGAAAATCATGTAAATAATACCCCGATCTGTCTTCCAGCCTTCTTTGTAAGAGCTGAAAAACACATTGGCATTTTGCACGCGGTTGTAATACGCTTTAATCAATTCCCGCGCACGTGTTTTACTACCCGCCGTATTCAGCCAAAAACTATCTACGGCAGTTTTTAAATTGCGGTGTTCATTGATGGCCTCATATTCATTTTTAGAGGTTATAAACCGCAGAGCCGATGCCATTTCACTCACATTTTTAATTATGGGAAATTTATCGTCAAAATAAAAAAGAGTGAGACCGTCTAAACTTTCATTACTCACTTTAAAATGATACAGTCCAAAAGCATCAGGGCTAAACGTTGCTTTATTTTCACCACTCAGGCGCAGGGCTTTAGAGGAAGCTGGCCGCATAGAGGGCGGGCCATCAACGTCCAAAGCAAATGGGGGCGGTGTAACAGGAAATGAATTATCAAAATAATCAATTTTTAAATCTGCCGCTGCGGTGAGCATATTGTACTCAATTTGAATCACATCATCGGCATGGATATAGTTGCGGAACAGCATGTGACCCGTTTTTTTATCGGTCACCTTGAAGTTTTGCCGCGTAAGAGCGCTTGTTTTTTGAATGTCAATCAAGTTTTGAGTCTGCCGGTCACGATTCACATCGCCTGAGGTTACCAACAACACATAATCTTTACCACTCGGAATTTTCAATTCAAATTTACCGTAAATATTTTTTTCTTTCACCCCTTCCGTTTCGTCTTCAATAACAGTGGAGGCGCTGTCAATAAGCGTTCGTGATTCAAAATTCTCATAAAGCCTGTAAGCTATTTTTACTTTTCCTGTAAACGTCTTTTCGCGGGGATTTTCCACGTAAACCAGCGATTCGGTATTTATTTTAAAGTAAATTTCTGTTTTGAGATCATCAAGGTGATAAACAGCGAAATCGGGATCGATAAGTTTGGAGTTTTTTCGGTATACATCAGCAAAATCCCGATTGCTCAGTTTTTCCACACCGCTGCATCCTGCCAAAAATGCCGTTATCACTAAACCCGCAATGTAATGTTTCATGCTTTAATTCTCTGTCTTTTTTTGGTCAGAACCGAACAACTTCCGGCACCGATATGCATTTCCGGAGCTATTCAAGGCGGCTTTGAATATCCACCAAAAAACTGCGTACATTTTTGAGCCTTTGCACCACCTCAGCTTGTTTTACGGTTTCATCTTTATCGGTTTTAAGCTTTTTGCGTGCTCCTTCCAGGGTAAAGCCCCTTTCTTTCACCAAATGAAAAATAACGTGGATATTTTCCACATCCCGCTTTCGAAACATGCGCTTACCCCGCTTGTTTTTCATGGGCTTAATCATGTCAAACTCCTTTTCCCAAAACCTGATTAACGAAGTATTGACTCCAAATTGCTCGGCTACCTCACCGATTGAAAAAAATTCTTTTTCTATATTTTTGGGCTTGTACGGCATTAATCAAAAGATTGCGAAGCTCCCGAGGCCAACTCAATCATGGTTTCATACTCGGCGGGAGACAAATCATTAAAATAAAAATTGATAGGATTTACGGCTTCACCGTTTTTATGTACCTCATAGTGCAAATGCGGCCCCATAGATTTCCCGGTATTTCCCACGGCACCTATAGTTTCGCCCCTTTTTACCTTTGTTCCCGGCCTTACCTTTATTTCACTTAAGTGAGCATAAAGTGTTTGGTAACCGTAACCGTGATCTACTAAAATATGATAGCCGTATCCGCGCAATCCTTTCTTTGTTTTTTTCACAACCCCGTCACCCGTTACATAAACATCGGTGCCGGTAGGCGCAGAAAAATCCATTCCCGCGTGAAACTTCCTCACCTTGTAGTGCGGGTCAATTCGGTATCCGAAACCCGAAGCCATACGCTTGAGGTTCTTATTAGCAACGGGTTGTATAGCCGGGATAGCAGCTAACATTTTTTCTTTGTTTTCGGCCATTTGAATGACCTCATCAAACGATTTGGATTGAATATACATTTGTTTGGCCAGTTTATCCAGTCGTTTAGTGGTTTGAATGACCAACTCTGAATTTTCATATCCCTCCAGCGCTTCATATCGATTAGAACCTCCAAAACCCGCTCGCCTAATTGTTTTGGGAATAGGCTCGGCCTCAAAAACTACACGGTAAATATTATCATCGCGCTCTTCTAAATTGGCCATTACTTTGCTTAAATCCTCCAGCCTATTGTTCAAAAGGGTGTAATTGAGCTTGAGTTGTTCGTTTTCTCGTTTGAGACGTTTTTCTTTGGGTGAATCAAAAAACAGATAAAACACGAATAAAAAGAAAACCGAAAAGACTAATCCCGTACCAATGTAGGAGAAAAACTTCAACACTCTGTCCCAAAGTGTTAGCTCGGCCTTTTCGTAGGTTAGGGTTTTGGGGTTGTACTTGTATTTTACTTTTGACATACTCTGTAAAAATCCCTGCAAATTTAGCTATTAAATCTATTTTTGCAATTCAATTTCAAACGCAGTAATACCGCACGAGTTTCATGAATTGGACAACAAACAACATTCGCAAAACATTTATCGACTTTTTCAACTCAAAACAGCACCATACAGTGCATTCAGCTCCTATTGTGCTCAAGCAGGATCCCACACTCATGTTCACCAATGCGGGCATGAATCAATTCAAAGATTACTTTTTGGGTAATGAAGAGCCCAAATTCAACCGTGTGTGCAATGCTCAAAAATGCTTGCGCGTTTCGGGAAAGCACAATGATTTGGAAGAAGTGGGCGTGGATACCTACCACCATACTATGTTTGAAATGCTGGGCAACTGGTCGTTTGGTGATTACTTCAAAACCGAGGCTATCGATATGGCTTGGGAGCTGTTAACCGAAGTTTACAAAATACCTGCTGATCGCCTCTATATCACCGTATTTGGAGGAGATGAAGAAGACCGTTTACAAGCAGATACGGAAGCGGAAGAGCACTGGAAAAAACACGTGCCGAAAAATCGCATTATGCGGTTCGACAAAAAAGACAATTTTTGGGAAATGGGCGCTTCCGGGCCGTGCGGACCCGCTTCTGAAATTCATGTGGACATCAGGCCGGAAGCTGAGCGCAAAAAAGCAGATGCTAATGCGCTCGTCAATCAAGACCACCCGCAAGTTATTGAGATTTGGAATCTCGTGTTTATTCAGTTCAATCGCGCTGCAAACGGCAAACTCTCCGCTTTGCCCAAAACACATGTAGATACGGGCATGGGCATTGAACGATTAGCCATGGTTTTGCAGGGCAAAACCAGCAATTATGATATTGACCTTTTTCAAACGCTTACCGGTGCTATTGAGGAAAAAACGGGGGCAAAGTACGGCGGTTCTGACCAAAAAGAAGATGTGGCAATTCGCGTTATTGCCGATCACTTGCGCGCTGTTGCCTTTTGTATTGCCGATGGTCAATTACCTTCCAACACAGGTGCGGGATATGTTGTACGGCGCGTTTTAAGGCGGGCTGTTCGCTACGGATTCAGTTTTTTGGGAGCAGATAAACCGGTGTTATTTGAGCTCGTGGAAACCCTGAGGAATGAAATGGCGGAGGCCTATCCCGAATTGAAAAAACAGGCCGAGTTGATTACCAATGTGATTAAAGAAGAAGAGGTGAGTTTTTTGCGAACTCTTGAAAAGGGAATTGAGCGCTTGAGTGAATACCGCGCGAAAAATAAAAATGAAATAGACGGTGCTTTTGCCTTTGAACTTTATGATACCTACGGTTTCCCGATTGATTTGACAACTTTAATGGCCTCAGAAAACCGTATGAAAGTTGATCAGGCCGGTTTTGAAAAAGCTTTACAGTCGCAAAAAAAGCGCTCTAAAGAGGCCACACAAAAAGACACGGGAGATTGGGTTATTATCACCAACGAGCAAGCAGGTTCATTTACGGGTTACGACGAGCAAGAAACTGATGTGAAAATTTTGAGGTACAGACGTGTAGCTACCCAAAAAGGTACTTTTTTCCAATTGGTCCTAAACCGCACGCCCTTTTACCCGGAAGGCGGCGGACAGGTAGGAGACACCGGTGTGTTAACACAAGGTAAGACTGAAATAAAAATTACCAATACATTAAAGGAGAACAATTTAATCATTCACATCGCGCCTGAGTTACCGGACGGGGACCCGGACGCTGTTTTTAGAGCAAAAATAAATGAAGCGAGAAGAAATGCCGCTTCTGCTAATCACACCGCAACGCACTTGGTTCACTTTGCGTTGCGCAAAACACTGGGCAAACATGTGGAGCAAAAAGGCTCTTTAGTTACACCCGAGTATTTGCGCTTTGATTTCTCACATTTCAAAAAAGTGGAGCAGGTAGACTTGAACGCGATTGAACGTGAAGTAAATAAAATGATTTGGGCCAATTACCCGCTAATTGAAAACCGCAACGCCAACCCCGAGGAAGCAATTCAACAAGGTGCGCTGGCTTTATTTGGAGAAAAATACGGAGACAAGGTGCGCACAATCAAGTTTGGGAACAGCATGGAGCTTTGCGGCGGGACTCACCTTAAAAGTACCGGTGCTGCCGGTTTGTTTAAAATTACTACTGAAACTTCGGTAGCGTCAGGCGTGCGACGAATTGAAGCGATTACCGGAGTTGAAGCTTATGAGCGCGCCGTAAAAAATGAAGACATGTTGGCTTCCATTTCCTCCAAGGTAAAAAGCACTAAAAATCCCGAAGAGGGAGTTGACAAATTGCTTGAAGAAAAAGGGAAACTGGAAAGCATAATTGAGAGTTATGAAGCAAAAGAGAAGGATGTGGCGAAGGCTGAATTCACAAAAAACTTGGGTGAGGTAAACGGCATTCGGTTTTCGGCACAAAACACTCATTTAGATCCCGGAAGTATTAAAGACATTTGTTTCTCACTAAAAAAAGAACTCACCAATACAGTTTTGGTTTTCGGCTCTGAAGGAAAAAAGGTGACTTTATCGCTTTTTATCACACCCGATTTAGTTGAAAAACACAACCTGAATGCGGGAAAATGGATTCGTGATTTAGCACAAAAAATAAACGGCGGCGGCGGCGGTCAGCCCTTTTTCGCTACTGCGGGCGGCAGCAAAGCTTCAGGCCTCCCCGAAGTTTACGAAGTGGTGAAAACCAAGTTAGAATCACTTTAATCCAGCACCTTTTTGATATTCGGCTTAAAATAGTCGGGACCTTTGAGCACTTTACCGTCTTCACGATAAATCGGTTTACCGTCCGGTCCCGCTTTACTCATGTTACTGCGCTGTATTTCTCGAAACACCTCCCCTATTTTATCTTGCAGGCCATGAGAAATCAGCGTACCGCAAAGTATGTAAAGCATGTCTCCGCAAGCATCCGCAATTTCAATTAAATCGCCGTTTTGAACAGCTTCTAAATACTCTTCATTCTCCTCGCGCATCAGCTTGTAACGCAACAATCCAAGTTCTTTCGGAATGTCTGCCATGAGCTTCTCATTTACGCTTAAACCAAATGTTTCGTGAAATTGCTTTACACTTTCACAAGCTTCCCGCAGTGTAAGTTCACTCTTTATTTTTTCCTTTTTCATCTTTCTTTTCTACTGTTTGACCGGGTTTGTAACTATACACATAAACGGTGGATTGCTCCGGGTTACCATTCTCGTTTTTTTGGTCAGAGCCGTCAAAATCAGGATTCCAAATCTCCTCGGGTATGGGGCTGTAATCACCGTCATAATCCCAACTGTATTTTTTCTTAACGGGGCCTTCTTGACGGTATATGAAAGCCAGGAGCAAACCGGCGATACCTCCAAAAAGATGTGATTCCCAACTCACCCCGTCTTTAAGCGGGAAAACACCCCAAATCATACTTCCGTAAATAAAAACCGTAATCAAGGATAAGCCCATCATTCGTTTATTGCGAGTAAAAACACCGCTGAAAAAAACAAATGCCGCCAACACGTAAACCACACCGCTGGCTCCGATATGAAATGACTCTCTGGCACCTGCCCACACCCACAACCCCGTCAATACGGTTCCGAATAAAAGAACTTGATAAGCGGCTCGCCTGTAAAACATAAAAAGTCCTGTGCCCAAAAACAGCATCGGGTATGTGTTATTAATCAAGTGTGACCAGTCGCCGTGAATAAAAGGAGAAAAAAGAACGCCTTTTAAACCGGAAAGTGTTCGGGGATAAATGCCGTACTTGCTGAAAACGGAGTTTGTAAAATGACTCCAAAGGTGCACACCCCACATCACTATTACCCATCCCAAGGGAATTATCACAGAACTTTTTAGGGATTTGGCTTCGGCCGGAGCACTTGATTTATAAAATCCTTTTGGGTAAACCCGTTTCATAGGCGCAAAAATACAATAACAGTGTGCCGCAAACAAAAAAGGCCGCTTTTCGCGGCCTCTTTCGTTTTTTGACATGAAATCAATTTATCTTTTGGACATATCAACGTAGCTGCGTTGCGTATGGCCTGTATATATTTGACGCGGACGACCGATTGGTTCTTTGTTCTCGCGCATTTCTTTCCATTGAGCAATCCAACCCGGCAATCTTCCGATTGCAAACATAACAGTAAACATTTTTGTGGGAATACCTAAAGCTCTGTAAATAATGCCGGAGTAAAAATCAACGTTAGGGTAGAGCTTTTTCTCAACAAAGTATTCATCATTAAGTGCAACCTCTTCCAAACCTTTGGCAATTTCCAATATAGGATCTTGAATACCCAATCTTTCCAAAACATCATCAGCAGCCTTTTTAATGATTTTGGCACGCGGGTCAAAATTTTTGTAAACACGGTGTCCAAAACCCATCAAGCGGAAGGGGTCATTTTTATCTTTCGCCTTTTTAATATACTTATCTACGTCGCCTCCATCTGATTTAATATCCTCCAGCATTTCAATTACAGCTTGGTTAGCACCTCCGTGCAACGGACCCCAAAGCGCATTGATACCGGCTGAAATGGAAGCATACAAACTAGCGTGAGAAGATCCTACGATGCGTACCGTGGAAGCTGAACAGTTTTGTTCATGATCAGCATGTAGAATGAGTAATTTGTCTAGGGCATCTGCCACAACAGGATCAACTTCAAAATCCTCTGCCGGTACGGCAAACATCATTTTCAGGAAGTTTTCGGTATAACTCAGACTGTTATCAGGATAATTAACCGGGTGACCTTGTTCGTTTTTGTAAGCCCAAGCAGCCATTGTAGGCAGTTTAGCCATAATACGGGCAATGCTCAAATTAACAGCGTCCCAAGAGCGATTGGGGTCTAGAGACTCGGGATAAAAAGCTGTCATAGAACATACCAAAGAGGACAAAACACCCATAGGATGGGCATTTGAAGGAAAACCTTCTAAAATTTTTCGTACATCCTCATGAATTAAAGTGTGTTTTTTTATACTGCTTTCAAAATTCTCATACTGTTGTTTATTGGGCAGCTCACCATTTACAAGCAAGTAAGAGACTTCGAGAAAGTTAGATTTTTCGGCTAATTCTTCAATGGAATAACCTCTATATCTCAAAATACCGTTTTCACCATCTAAGTAGGTAATACCGCTACTCGTTGAACCTGTATTTTTAAACCCGGGATCAAGTGTGATCACACCTGACTGACCTCTGAGTTTTGATATATCAATTCCTATTTCATTTTCAGACCCCTTTACAAGAGGGAGTTCAAAAGATTTACCGTCAACCTTAATTTCTGCGTTGTCTGCCATTACTATTTATTTATCTACGTTATCAATAATTTTCTTAAAAGCTCCTTAACTAAAACGGTGCGAATGTAGTAAATTCATCGCAAACCGGTTCGTTAATAAGCGTTAACCCTTCAATATACTTTTCCCGGGATAAACAGCTAAATTACCCAGTTGTTCTTCAATTCTCAATAATTGATTATACTTCGCCATTCGATCAGAGCGGGATGCCGATCCGGTTTTAATTTGTCCGGCATTCCAAGCTACGGCTAAATCCGCAATAGTGTGATCTTCAGTTTCACCGCTTCGGTGCGATATAACCGTCGAAAACTTATTTCTATGAGCTACATTGACTGCCTCTGCCGTTTCGGTAAGAGTACCTATTTGGTTCACCTTTACCAATATGGAGTTTGCGGCTTTCTCTTCTATCCCCCTCTTTAGGCGCTCTGTATTCGTAACAAACAAGTCGTCGCCTACAATTTGTAAGGAATCTCCTAACTTTTTGGTCATTTTCGCCCAACCGCTCCAATCATCCTCAGCACATCCGTCTTCTATGGAAAATATCGGATACTTGTTTGCCCAATCTGCCCAAAAGTCAACCATTTCATCAGATGAAAGCTCACGATTATCACTTTTGTGAAAACGATATACGCCCTTTTTCGCATCGTAAAATTCAGAAGAAGCCGGGTCAAGCGCTATCATAAAATCATCTCCAGGTTTATAACCGGCTTTTTCAATGGCCTTAAGCACAAACTCTACAGCTTCGTCGTTCGACTTTATGTCAGGAGCAAAGCCTCCCTCATCACCCACATTGGTGGAAAGTCCTGCTTTTTTTAAAACCCCTTTCAAAGTGTGAAAAACCTCGACTCCGCGTCGCAAACCTTCGCCAAAAGTATCGGCTCCGACAGGCATAATCATAAACTCTTGAAAGTCAATTTTATTATCGGCATGTGACCCGCCGTTTAAAATATTCATCATCGGCACAGGCAGCGTATTTGCAGATGTACCTCCAATATAGCGGTAGAGCGGCAAACCGTGATCGTAAGAAGCGACACGAGCAACAGCCATAGAGACTCCCAGCATAGCGTTTGCACCTATATTAGATTTATTGGGTGTACCGTCAATTTCAATCATCATTCTATCTACACCCGCCTGATCACTCACATCAAAGCCGTTCAGTTCCTCATTCAGAACCGTATTGACGTTATGTACGGCTTTTTCAACGCCCTTACCCATGAATACGGCTTTATCATTGTCGCGGAGCTCAACCGCCTCGTGAACTCCCGTTGAAGCTCCTGAAGGTACAGCAGCAGATGCTATATTTCCCGAGGTAGTGAATACATCAACTTCAACCGTAGGGTTACCTCTACTGTCGAGGATTTGTCTTGCATGAATTTTTGCTATTTGGCTCATATTAAAACAGAGTTGAATTATTATTTCATCATAGATATAAAATCATCAAATAAATATCGTGAGTCGTGCGGTCCGGCCGATGCCTCAGGATGATATTGAACTGAAAAAACCGGTTTATCCACGATGCGAATTCCCTGAACCGTTTTGTCGTTCAAGTGAACATGGGTAATCTCAATTTCATGATTGGATTCAGCAGACTTTTCATTTACCACAAAACCGTGATTTTGCGAAGTTATTTCGCCTTTTTTTGTGGTTTTATTCAGAACCGGATGATTAATCCCCCTGTGGCCGTTAAACATTTTTTCAGTCTCTAAACCCTGTGAAAGTGCCAGTAACTGATGGCCTAGACAAATGCCGAAAACAGGTTTCCCCGACTTTACAATTTCACCTACATGACGGATGGTATTTTTCATTGCCGAAGGATCGCCCGGTCCGTTTGACAGCATAAATCCGGCCGCTCCCCAATCCAACATTTCATTTATATCTGTATCCATAGGGAAAATACGAACTTGACAACCCCGGTCACCCAAACAACGGGCAATATTCATTTTCACACCGTAGTCAACTAAAGCTACTTTGTGAATACCGGTATCATTAAAGTCGAATGCCTTTTTACAAGACACCAAATTGGAAAGGGCTAAACCCTGCATTGAAGGCACCTCATTGAGCTCTGACTTAAGCTCATCAATATTTTTACTTTCATCACTGCTAATGATACAATTCATGGCACCTTTGTCTCTGATATGCGTAACGAGCGCTCGCGTATCAATATCTGAAACAGCTACTACTTTATTTACTTCCAAATATTCTTGTAAACCGGATTCCCCCGACTCACGAGAATAAATATCAGAAAACTTTTTACATACCAATCCTGAAATTTTGACTCCGTCAGATTCAACCTCTTGCTTTGCGGTGCCGTAATTCCCGATGTGAGAAGCCGTCATCACAATAACCTGCTTCAAATAAGATGGATCCGTAAAAATCTCCTGATAACCCGTCATACCGGTATTAAAAGCAATTTCACCGTGTGTAGTGCCGGAATAACCCGCGGCTCTTCCCGTAAATGTTGTACCATCTTCCAGTATAAGAACGGCTTTCTTTTTTTGTGTGTAGCGCATAATAATTATTAAAAACAGAACAGTTACCTGCTGCAAAAATAGTTACAAAAAAAAAGGGACAAGAAAATTCTTGACCCTTTTGCGATATTCGAGAAATAAGAAAAATTATTTTTTCTCATCTTTATTCTCGTCAGTATTTTCAGCTTGACCGGAATCATTGTCTTTTGAATCGGATTCTGCTTTTGACGCTTCAGTTTTTGGAGTCTCAGACTTAGAGGACACGGATTTTGACGAATCTGCTTTAGTTTCTTCAGAAGGTTTCTCCTCCGTTTGAACACCTTCAGCTGTTGAAGCCGCACTTTGTAAACCTTGATCAGAGGCCGCACTTGAATCTGAAGATTTTTTACGTCTTCTTCGCCGTTTTTTGCCGCCACCCTGCTTTTCGTTGGGGTTGTAGAGATCGTTAAAATCTACCAACTCCACCATACACATTTCTGCGCTGTCTCCCAAACGGAAACCCGTTTTAATAATTCGGATATAACCACCCGGCCTTTCAGCTATTTTCGGGGCTATTTCACGAAACAATTCAGAAACAGTATTTTTATCCTTCAAGGATTTAAAAACGATACGACGTGAATGCGTATTATCTGTTTTTGACTTTGTAATCAATGGCTCAACAAATCCTCTTAAAGCCTTTGCTTTTGCAACTGTTGTTGTAATTCTCTTGTGTTCAATCAATGAGTTAGCCATGTTAGACAACATCGCCTTTCTGTGCGATTTTGTGCGGCTTAAATGATTGAAAGACTTTCGATGTCTCATAATGTATAGGTTTTCCGAGGCTCGCCTCTTCTCTGATTATTATTTATCCAATTTATATTTTGAAAGATCCAAACCAAAATTCAAACCTTTCTTCTCCACTAGTTCATCCAATTCCGTAAGTGACTTTTTTCCGAAGTTTCTAAACTTCAATAAATCCCCACGTTCATATTGAACTAATTGCCCCAATGTTTCAACCTCAGCAGCTTTCAGGCAATTTAAAGCACGAACACTCAAATCCATGTCGGTCAATTTCGTTTTTAAAAGTTGACGCATGTGCAAAGAAGATTCGTCAAATTCTTCCTCTTCAGCTTTTTCCTCTGATTCCAAGGTGATCTTTTCATCAGAGAAAAGCATAAAATGATGAATAAGAATATTAGCCGCTTCTTGGAGTGCATCTTTTGGATGAATTGAACCGTCTGTTTGAAGACTAATTACCAGTTTTTCGTAATCAGTTTTCTGTTCAACACGATAGTTTTCTATCGTGTAACGAACATTTTTCATCGGAGTAAAAATCGAATCAATCGGGATTTCTCCAATAGCTGCTTCCTCCTTTTTATTCTCTTCAGCAGTAACGTACCCCCTACCTTTACCAATTTCAACTTCCATTGAAAGAGACACAGAAGAATCCATATTACAAATTACGTGATCGGGATTCAACACTTGAAATGCTGTTGTGTGCTTACCAATATCACCGGCAGTAAATTGCTTTTTGTTATTCACTTTTACGGTAACCCTTTCTGTCTCAGAGTCTTCTATTTGTTGTTTAAAACGTACTTGTTTTAAGTTCAATACAAGTTCTGTAACATCTTCAATCACACCTTTGATTGTGCTGAATTCGTGATCAACTCCATCTATTTTAATAGAAGTAATTGCAAATCCTTCAAGCGAAGACAAAAGAATTCTGCGCAATGCGTTACCTACAGTAATACCGTAACCGGGCTCAAGAGGTCTGAATTCAAAGTCACCGTGGAAATCATCAGAGTTAATCATGATGACTTTATCCGGTTTTTGAAAATCTAAAATAGCCATTAGTTTACCTTTAATTAATTCGTTTAATAATTACTTAGAGTACAATTCGACAATCAACTGTACATTGATATTCTCCGGAATATCGTTCAAAGGTGGATAACCTAAGAACTTACCTGAGAAATTCGATTTATCTAAGTCCATCCAGTCATATGTTTTGGTATTTGCAGCTATGGAATTCGCCACCACTTCAAGTGATTTTGACTTTTCACGTACCTCAACAATATCACCGGGTTTCAATTCATATGAAGGAATGTTTACCAAGCCTCCGTTCACCTTAATGTGACGGTGAGTCACCAACTGCCGTGCAGCTCTTCGAGTTGGCGCAAGACCTAGTCTAAACACAGCATTGTCCAGTCTGCACTCACAAAGTTGGAGCAAGTTTTCACCCGTGATACCTTTTGCCCGTGATGCTTTACCAAACATCTTTCTAAATTGGCGTTCCAGGATGCCGTACGTATACTTCGCCTTTTGCTTTTCAGCTAACTGAACGGCATACTCTGATTTTTTTCCGCGCCTTTTGTTAGGGCCATGCTGCCCGGGTGGATAACCTTTTTTCTCTAATGCCTTATCGGGTCCAAAAATCGGTTCCTTAAATTTACGTGCGATTTTGGACTTGGGTCCTCTATATCTTGCCATAATCTTTTATTCTCTTTAACTGGATAATAATTAAACTCTACGACGTTTGGGCGGACGGCAGCCATTGTGCGGCATCGGAGTAACGTCAATAATTTCAGAAACTTCTATCCCCGCATTGTGGATGGTGCGTATTGCTGATTCACGACCTGCTCCCGGACCTTTTACATGAACTTTAACCTTTCGCAAGCCCGCATCATAAGCCACTTTTGCACAATCTTGCGAAGCAACTTGAGCAGCGTAAGGAGTGTTCTTTTTAGAACCTCTAAAGCCCATCTTACCTGCTGAAGACCAAGAAATTACTTGACCTGAAGCATTTGTGAGGGTTACAATTATATTGTTAAATGAGGAGTGAACATGGGCTTGTCCTACCGCATCCACTTTTACTTTTCTCTTTTTTACCGATGACTTTGCCATACTTCCTAAATAGTAAAATTATTATTTCGTTACTTTCTTCTTATTAGCAACCGTTCTGCGCTTCCCTTTGCGGGTACGCGAATTATTCTTCGTTCGTTGACCTCTCAAAGGTAATCCTGAACGATGACGGATACCACGATAACAACCTATATCCATCAAGCGCTTGATGTTCATCTGAACATCAGATCTCAAGGTTCCTTCCACCTTGATCTCATCATTTATAAAAGTCCTGATTTTAGTCAAATCCTCATCTGACCATTCATCCACTTTTTTATTGAGATCTATTTTTCCGGCTTCTAAAATTTGTTTTGCTGTTGAACGACCGATACCATAAATATAGGTCAATCCAATCACGCCTCTTTTACTTTTGGGTAAATCTACACCTGCAATTCTTGCCATAATAATTAACCTTGACGTTGTTTGAACTTGGGATTTTTCTTATTTATCACGTACAAGCGTCCCTTTCGTCGTACTATCTTGCAGTCTGCGCTGCGTTTTTTTAGTGATGCTCTAACTTTCATTACTATCTATTATTTGTATCTGTAAACGATTCTACCTTTTGTCAAATCATAGGGCGACATCTCCACTTTCACTTTATCACCCGGCAATATTTTAATGTAATGCATTCTCATTTTACCGCTGATATGTGCAGTAATTTGATGTCCATTTTCAAGTTCAACTCTAAACATAGCATTCGATAACGCTTCGGTTATTTCGCCATCTTGTTCAATTGAAGATTGTTTTGCCATATATAATTCTTTAACCTGCCATTCCAAAAGCGGAAGGGCGTCCTTTTAGTTTACCACTTTTCATCAATCCATCGTAGTGACGCATCAATAAATAACTTTCAATTTGTTGCAATGTATCAAGAACGACTCCTACAATAATAAGTAGAGACGTTCCTCCGTAAAACAATGCGAAATTCTCAGCAACTCCTGCTTTAATAGCAAAAGCAGGCAAAATAGCGATTAGTGCCAAGAATACAGAACCGGGTAACGTGATTCTCGATAAAATGTTATCTAAGAAGTTTGCCGTATCCTTTCCCGGACGAACACCCGGTATAAATCCATTATTTTTTTTGAGATCATCCGCCATTTCTCTGGGATTAACAGTAATCGCCGTATAGAAATACGTGAATATAATGATCATTAAAGCAAATATGAAGTTGTACCAAAAACCACTTATATCAGTAAACAAAGAAGCCCAGCCTGCCATATCATCACTTTGAGAGAAACTAACAAGAGTAATAGGCAGCATCATCAAAGCTTGAGCAAAAATAATAGGCATTACACCACTTGCATTCACTTTAAGCGGAATGTACTGTCGAGCTCCCTTGACTTGCTGAACTCCGGATATTTTCCGAGCAAAATTCACAGGAACCCTTCTGACTCCCTGGACAAGCAACACGGTAAATAAAATCACCACAAATAGAAATGCAATTTCAAGAAGGATAATAATTAAACCTCCACCGGTATCGCCCATCTGACTATCAAATTCAAAAAGAAACGCGGTTGGAAAACCTGCTATGATACCAATCATAATTAATAGCGAAATACCGTTTCCAATACCTCTATCCGTAATCTTTTCACCTAACCACATTACGAATAATGTGCCTGACGTCAAAATGATGATTGATGGAAGCATAAAACTCCAAAAGCCGGGAGTAGCAATGGCTGATTCGGGAACTTGTGTTGCCAAATATCCCGGAGCTTGACCTGCTGTAATAGCAATAGTTAAAAACCGAGTGTATTGGGTGATTTTCTTTTGTCCACTCTCCCCTTCTTTACGCATTTTTTGAACCGAAGGAACTACAATTCCCATGAGTTGCATGATAATCGATGCTGAGATATACGGCATAATTCCAAGAGCAAATATAGAAGCTCTGGAAAAAGCTCCACCTGCAAAAATATTTAACAATGCAGCTAAACCTGTAGCTCCTTCCGAAGCTCGCTCAAGTTCTATAGGATCCACTCCGGGAAGGACAACAAATGATCCTAAGCGGTAAACCAAAATCAAACCGAGCGTCATGAGAATTCGATCTCTCAATTCCTCAATTTTAAATATATTCGTTATCGTTTCAAAAAAGCGCTTCATTTAATTACAGAATTTTTGCTTGGCCACCTTTTTCTTCAATCGCCGATTTCGCGGACTTCGAGAATTTATGAGCTTCAACATTTAATTTAGAGTTCAATTCACCATTTCCCAGAATCTTAACCAATTCTCCAGTTCGTATAATGCCTTTTTCTTCTAAAAACGCAGGTGTAATACTGACCTCATTATTGGATTCAGCTATTTCACTCAAGCGTTCCAAATTAAAAACCCGATATTCAATACGGTTTCGACTGAAAAAGCCGAATTTAGGAACACGTCTTTGGAGGGGCATTTGACCGCCTTCAAAACCTTGCTTTTTGCTGTAACCCGAACGAGACTTAGCTCCATTATGTCCGCGACCTGCAGTATCACCCGTGCCGCTACCTTCACCGCGACCTAATCTTCGACCTGCTTTAACCGAACCCTTCACGGGTTTAATATCATGTAATCTCATAATAACTTTCTATTTTAAACAGATTCTACACTCAATAAATGGCTGATTTTTTTCACCATACCGGCAATCTGAGGTGTATCCTCATGCTCTACCGTTTGATTGAGTTTCTTAAGACCCAACGCTTTAAGAGTAGCCTTCTGATCAGCGGGCCTTTTAATTCCCGATTTAATTTGTGTGATTTTTATCTTCGACATCTGTCTTACTATTAACCGTTAAAAACTTTACTTACAGGAATGCCGCGTGTAGCAGCAACCGTTCCTACGTCACGAAGTTGCATTAAACCTTCAATTGTAGCTTTCACAACATTGGCAGGATTGGAAGAACCTTTCGATTTCGCCAAAACATCTTTCACACCAACACTCTCAAGCACCGCACGCATGGCTCCACCTGCAATAATACCAGTACCATCAGATGCGGGCTGCATATAAACGTGTGCTCCACTATATTTCCCCACTTGGCTGTGCGGAAGCGTATTATTAATGATCGGAACCTGAATCAGATTCTTTTTAGCAGCATCAACAGCTTTAGCGATAGCAGTAGCTACTTCCTTAGCTTTGCCCAAACCATGACCTACCACGCCATCTTCATTTCCAACGACAACAACCGCTGAAAAACCGAAAGCACGACCACCTTTAGTTACCTTAGTAACTCTTCTTATATCTACCAACGTATCTTTCAATTCGATATCGCTGGACTTTACTTTTTTGATATTCACGTTAGACATATTCTATTAAAATTTTATTCCTGCGTCACGCAATGCATCAGCTAATGCTTTCACACGACCGTGATATAGATAACCATTCCTGTCAAATACAACCTTATTAATCCCTGCTTCCGCAGCTTTTTCTGCAAATGCTTTTCCGACTAATTCGGCTTGCTCAATTTTATTCTTTAAACTGTCAGTTTTCAAATTGAGAGACCCTACTTGTATAATTGACTTATTGTTCACATCATCCACAGCCTGAGCGTAAATCTCCTTATTACTGCGATACACTGTTAAGCGAGGCCTTTCGGAAGTACCCGTAATGTTACGACGGATTCTCAACTTAATTTTATTTCTTCTCTTTAGTTTTTCAGCAATTGCCATATCTACCAATTATTTTGCTGCAGCTTTACCTGCTTTTCTACGAATTTGTTCACCCTTAAAACGAATACCTTTTCCTTTATACGGTTCAGGTTTTCTCAAAGATCTAATCTTGGCAGCAACCATTCCCAGCAATTGTTTATCGTGAGATTCAATGGCTACCAAAGGATTTTTACCCCGCTCAGATGTAGCAGAAACTTTCACCTCCTTAGGAAGAGCAACAACTATATTGTGCGAAAAACCCAAAGACATCTCAAGGTTTTGACCTTGAGCAGCTGCTCGATATCCAACACCTACAAGCTCCATTTCCACTTTATAACCTTCAGAAACACCGATTACTGCACTTTGTACTAAGGCACGATAAAGACCGTGTTTAGCTTTTGACGGCTTCAATTCATCAGCTCTCTCGAAAATCACCTGATCTCCATCCACCTTGGCGGTAATACCTCCGGTAAGGGTTTCATGTAACTCACCTTTCGGCCCTTTAACTTCAATTTTTTCTTTGTCAACCTTTACTTCTACTCCCTTTGGAATCGATACAGGTGCTAATCCTATTCTAGACATATCAATATTTTTTTAATAAATGTAGCAAAGAACCTCTCCACCAACATTGTAAATGCGCGCTTCTTTATCTGTTATCACACCTTTCGATGTGGATAAAATAGCTATTCCCAAACCGTTCAATACACGTGGTAAACTACTGGTATCTGCATACTTTCTCAAACCCGGTTTACTAATGCGTTTCATCGAACGAATAGCGGATTCTTTAGTACGGCTGTCGTATTTAAGCGCAATTTTAATAGTACCTTGAGGCCCTTCGTCATCGGCAAATTTAAAATTGGCGATATATCCTTTATCTAAAAGGATTTTAGTCATTTCCTTCTTCAAATTCGAAGCGGGTATTTCCACCACGCGATGTTTTGCCATTGAGGCGTTTCGAATTCTGGTTAAGTAATCTGAAATTGGATCAGTCATCTTTCTTATTAATTATTAATTACCAACTGGCTTTTGTTATACCGGGTATTAAACCTTTTAAAGCCATTTCTCGAAAAGTCACACGAGATAAGCCGAATTGTCTCATATAACCTCTGGGCCTACCCGTAATCTTACATCTGTTGCGAGCGCGAATATATGAAGAGTTTTTGGGTAATTTCTGCAATTCTTCCCAATTACCATCGGCCTTCAATTGAGCTCGCTTTTCAGCGTATTTTTCGATCATTTTTGCGCGTTTACGTTCGCGCGCCTTCATTGATTCTTTTGCCATAATTTATTTTTTAAAAGGGATTCCAAAGGCTTCTAATAAAGCATAGCCTTCCTCGTCCGTTTTTGCTGTAGTTACAAAAGTTATATCCATCCCGTTAACTGTATTTACTTTGTCAATATCAATCTCAGGGAAAATGATTTGTTCCTTAACGCCCATGGTGTAGTTTCCACGACCATCAAATTTATTGTTTACTCCTTTGAAATCTCTTGTACGCGGCAGTGAAATAGAAATCAAGCGATCCAAAAACTCATACATGCGCTCTGCTCTCAAAGTAACTTTTGTACCAATGGCAACACCCTTTCTCAATTTGAAGTTAGACACATCTACACGTGAGTGGGTAGCCACCGCTTTTTGACCTGCAATAGAGGATAATTCACTCAGAGAAGTTTCAACAAGCTTCTTATCTGATGTTGCACTGCCAACACCACGGTTGATTGCAATTTTCACGAGGCGAGGCACCTCCATTGGTGAAGAATAGTCAAAACGCTCTTGAAGCTTTTTCGTAATTTCTTCGTTATAAATCTTTTTTAATCTCGGTTCGTAGCTCATTTGATTACCTCCCCTGATTTCTTAGCGATTCTCACTTTTGTTCCTTTGTCCATTTTGTAACCCACCTTTGTAGGATTTCCATCAGAACCCTTCATCATCACATTTGAAATATGAATAGTTCCTTCAATTTCAGAAATGGATCCCTGAGGGTTAGTTGCTGAAGGCTTAACGTGTTTCTTAATCATATTAACACCTTCAACGGTGACACGATTATTATCACGATTGATAGCAATAATTTTTCCGCTTTGACCTTTATTATTACCTGCGGTAACAATTACTTCATCACCAACTTTTAATCTATACTTTTTTCTCATCATCTATAACTTTAAAGCACTTCGGGTGCGAGTGAGACAATTTTCATAAATTGCTTATCGCGTAACTCCCTGGCAACAGGTCCAAAAATACGCGTACCTTTCATTTCTCCCGTGGGGTTTAATAATACTACCGCATTATCATCAAAGCGGATGTATGAACCATCAGCTCTACGAACCTCTTTGTGAGTTCGAACAACCACCGCAGGTGAAACGGATCCCTTTTTCACGTTGCCGTTAGGCATCGCTTCTTTAACACTGACAATGATTTTATCTCCAACTGATGCATAGCGACGACCTGTACCCCCGAGTACTCTAATGCACAACACTTCTTTGGCACCGCTGTTATCAGCTACTTTTAATCTACTTTCTTGTTGTATCATGATAAATATTGAATCAAAATTACTTTGCCTTTTCTATAATTTCGACTAATCGCCAATTTTTAGTCTTACTCAAAGGTCTGGTTTCCATTATGCGAACCTTATCCCCAATCCCGCACTCATCTTTTTCGTCATGAGCAACAAATTTAGAAGATCGTTTCAAAAACTTACCATAAATCGGGTGTTTCAATTTTCTTTCAACTGAAACAACAATTGATTTATTCATTTTATCACCGGTCACTACACCGATTCTTTCTTTCCTTAAATTCCTATCCATTGTGTAAAATTTATGCGGTGAGTTCTCTTTTTCTAATCTCACTTTTCAACCTTGCAATAGTTTTCTTTTTAAACCTAAGTTGCATGGGGTTCTCAAGTTGTGAAACGGCATGACTCATTTTGAGTTGACTCAACGCATCACTTTCGACCTCTAACCGCTCTACGAGCTCATCAGCATTTAACTGAACAATTTCTGACTGTTTCATAATGTATTAAATTGAGTAGTCGCGTCTAACAACAAATTTAGTTTTTACCGGTAGTTTTTGGGCTGCAAGTCTTAAAGCCTCCTGTGCTACTTCAAGTTTTACACCGTCAACTTCAAATAGGATACGGCCGGGCTTTACCTTTGCCACCCAATGATCCAAAGCTCCTTTTCCTTTTCCCATCCTAACCTCTGCGGGTTTTGATGTTATAGGTGTATCAGGAAAAATGCGAATCCATACAGAGCCTTCACGCTTCATATAACGGTTAAGAGCAATACGAGCCGCCTCAATTTGGCGAGAGGTTAGCCTCCCGGGATCGGTTGTCTTGATGGCAAAAGATCCGAATGAGATTTTAGCTCCTCGTTGAGCGGTTCCCTTTATCCGCCCTTTGTGTACTTTTCTATGCTTTACTTTTTTTGGCTGTAACATCTCAATATCTTATTTGCGTTTTCTACCTTTCGGACTTCTTGCGCCCGTCTTACGATCTTTACCTACATTCGGTGACAAATCCCTCTTTCCAAAAATTTCACCTCGGCATATCCATACCTTAACTCCGATACGACCATAAGTGGTATGAGCTTCAACTAATGCATAATCAATATCGGCTCTAAAAGTGTGCAGAGGAGTTCGTCCTTCTTTAAACATCTCTGTACGTGCCATATCGGCACCGTTTAAGCGACCTCCTATACTAATTTTAATCCCTTCGGCTCCCAATCGCATGGTTCCGGCCATAGCCATTTTCGCTGCTCTGCGAAACGATATGCGACCTTCAATTTGACGAGCAACACTATCAGCGACAAGCGCGGCCTCTAACTCCGGACGTTTAATTTCATATATATTAATTTGAACATCCTTTTGAGTAAGCTTTTTAATTTCTTCTTTTAGCTTATCAACTTCCTGACCGCCTTTTCCAATAATAATTCCGGGACGCGAGGTATGAATAGTAATTGTAATAAGCTTCAACGTGCGTTCAATTATGATTCTAGAAACACCGGCCTTTCTTAAACGGGCATTTAAGTACCTTCTAATATCATAATCTTCAGCGATTTTATCGCCATAGTTCTCTCCGCCGAACCAGTTTGAATCCCAGCCGCGAATAATTCCTAATCTATTTCCAATCGGATTCGTCTTTTGTCCCATTCTAATTGATGTCTTTATTTTCAGTATCTAATACGAGAGTTACATGATTCGAACGCTTACGAATTCTATGCGCCCTGCCTTGAGGAGCCGGCTGAATTCGCTTCAACATACCTGCGCCATCCACTCTAATTTCTTTTATGAACAAGTTTGCTTCTTCCCAGCTTTCACCTGTCTTTTGTTCGTAATTTGCTAAAGCAGATCGCAATAATTTATCAATTTTAAGTGACGCTTCCTTCTTACTGAATTGCAAAATTGCTGAAGCCTGATCCACTTTCTTGCCACGAACCAGGTCTGCAACCAATCTCATCTTACGCGGAGAAGTAGGGCAGTCATTCAATTTCGCGAAAAACATAGTTTTCTTTTGTTCTCGCCTCTCTTCGGCTTTTTCTCTTTTTCTGGCACCCATAATTCTTACCTTTTACCTTTATCTTTCTTATTTCCTCCGTGACCACGAAAAGTTCTAGTTGGAGCGAATTCACCTAATTTGTGACCTACCATATTTTCAGTTACAAAAATCGGTATAAATTTATTTCCATTATGAACAGCAATAGTAAGACCCACAAAATCCGGAGTTATCATCGATGATCTTGACCAGGTTTTTATGGTCGCCTTTTTTGTAGAGCCCTGGACGTTTTCCACGCGACGAGCTAATTTATAATGTACAAAGGGAGGTTTTTTTAATGATCTACTCATGAGTGTTATTTTTTCTTACGTTCAATAATGTACCTGTTCGATGCTTTCTTCTTTGCTCGTGTCTTGAGACCTTTAGCCGAAACACCATTTCTAGATCTCGGTAAACCACCTGATGCTTTACCTTCACCACCGCCCATCGGGTGATCCACAGGGTTCATGGCTACACCTCGAGTTCTAGGCCGACGACCTCTCCATCTTGCACCTCCTGCTTTTCCTTTTCTCAAAAGAGCATGATCAGCATTACTAACGCTACCTACTGTAGCCATGCAGGATTGCAAAACCATTCTTGTTTCACCACTCGGAAGCTTAATGACAGCGTACTTACCGTCTTTAGCCACAATTTGAGCTCCTGCTCCGGCACTTCTAACCATTACACCACCTCGTCCGGGTGTTAATTCGATATTATGTATAACAGTACCCAAAGGTATATTTTTCAAAAACATATGATGACCAATTTCCGGTAAAGCTTTATCACCTGAAATTACCTTAGCATCGACTTGTAATCCCGCCGGAGCAACAATATACGCTTTATCTCCATCAGTATATTGTATGAGAGCTATGTTTGCGGATCTGTTAGGATCATATTCAATAGTCTTTACAATTGCTTCGATATTCTGTTTTAATCTTCGAGTAAAATCTACAATACGATATCTTCTTTTGTGACCACCACCTCTGTAGCGCATAGTCATTTTACCTGTATTATTCCTTCCCCCTGATTTTTTTATAGGAGAAAGCAGACTTTTTTCAGGTTTCGCAGTTGTGAGCGTATCGAACTCACTAACGATTTTAAATCGTTGACCGGGAGTATTGGGTTTTAACTTTCTTATTGCCATGACATCTATTCGTCAATTAGTACTTTTATTATATATTACTGAAGAAATCAATTTCGTCACCAATCTTCAGTGTTACTACTGCTTTTTTCGTAACACCTGAACGACCTTCGATCATACCCTTCTTGGTGAATCTCGATTTTGATTTCCCGGGGTGGATCATTGTATTCACACTTTCCACAACAACACCGTAACGTGCTTCAACAGCTTCTTTAATTTGAATCTTGTTGGCCTGTTTCTCTACCTCGAAAGTGTATTTACCTAAAGCTTCGCTTTGGTCAACACCCTTCTCAGTAACTACAGGTTTTTTTATAATATCCATCACCCTATTTAGCTTAATGATTCGTTAATAATGTCAACTGACCTCTTAGTCAGCACTACACTTTCTGCATGTACAAGATCATAAGTATTTAATTCAGAACTCAATACCACCTTGACACCTTGTAAATTTCGAGCCGACAAATATACATTTTTATTTGACTCATCTAGAATAATAAGAACTTTTTTATTCCGAATATTCAAATTATTCTGAACTTCAATAAAAGATTTTGTCCTCGGCGTATCCAATGAAAAGTTATCGACAACAGTCAAAACTTTCTCCGCGTGCTTTGCACTCAGTGCTGAACGCCTGGCCGCCTTTTTAAGCTTTTTATTTAATTTAAAGCCGTAGTTGCGTGGTTGTGGACCAAAAATACGACCTCCCCCCCTAAAAATAGGGGATTTAATATCTCCGGCTCTGGCAGTACCAGTGCCTTTTTGTTTCTTTATTTTTCGGGTACTTCCCACAACTTCACCACGTTCTTTGGTTTTGTGAGTACCTTGCCTTTTATTGGCCAAGTATTGTTTTACATCAAGGTAAACAGCTTGTTGCGAAAAATCAACGCCAAACACGGCATCATTTAATTCCACATCACCTACTTTTTCACCCTTCAAATCTACTACCTGTGTTTTCATTACTTTTCGATGATTACATATGAACCGTTAGGACCGGGAACCGAGCCGCTAACAACAATAAGATTTTTCTCAGGCATAACTTTCATAACTCTTAGGTTTGACACCGTTACTCGAGCACCACCAGTTTGTCCTGCCATTTTCATACCCTTAAACACTCTGGAAGGATCACTGGCGGCACCGATTGAACCCGGTGCACGCAAGCGGTTGTGCTGGCCGTGTGTTTGATCTCCCACTCCGGCAAAACCGTGACGTTTAACAACGCCTTGAAAGCCTTTACCTTTCGATATACCGATTACGTCAACAAACTCACCCTCCTCAAATAAATCAACTTTTACTTCGTCTCCAATTTTATGATCAGAGCCTTCATTGCGCAATTCAACAAGCTTTCGCTTAGGTGTTGTTTTCGCCTTTTTGAAATGACCGAGCATTGCAGAAGAAGTATTCTTCTCGCTCTTATCGTCGTACCCTATCTGTACTGCAGAATAGCCGTCGGTATCAACAGTTTTTACCTGTGTAACCACGCAAGGCCCTGCCTCGACAAGGGTACATGGAACGTTTTTACCCTCTTCAGTAAAAACACCCGTCATACCCACTTTTTTTCCTATAATTCCCGACATAATTTCGTTTAGCTAATAGTTGTTATACTTTGATTTCCACATCCACACCACTGGGCAACTCCAATCTCATTAACGCATCAACTGTTTTTGATGATGAGCTGTAAATATCCATAAGCCGTTTATATGAACACAATTGAAATTGTTCTCTCGACTTTTTATTCACGTGTGGTGATCTCAAAACGGTATAAATCTTTTTCTTCGTGGGCAAAGGAATTGGTCCGTTAACCACTGCACCGGTAGTTTTTACCGTCTTCACGATTTTTTCGGCAGATTTATCTACCAAGTTATGGTCGTATGATTTTAATTTAATTCTTATTTTCTGTGCCATTTTTATTGAAATTTACGCGGTAACGTCTCCTTTGACTTTGGAAATAATATCTAATTGAATATTGGCCGGAACCTTGTCATAATGATCAAACTGCATAGTCGACGTAGCCCTGCCTGAACTTATCGTTCTCAATGAAGTCACATAGCCAAACATCTCTGAGAGCGGAACCATAGCTTTAATAACTTGAGCTCCACTTCTGCTGTCCATTCCGTCAATAGTCCCTCTCCGTTTATTTAAGTCACCTACGATATCACCCATATTTTCTTCAGGCGTTATTACCTCCACTTTCATGATAGGTTCTAGAATCACAGGCTTCGCTTTAGGCAATGCATTGCGATATGCCATTTTTGCCGCAACCTCAAAAGATAACTGATCAGAATCCACAGGGTGGAAAGAACCGTCTAGCAAAGTAACCTTTAGGCTGTCCATAGGGTAACCTGCAAGTACACCATTTTCCATAGCGCTTTCAAATCCCTTTTGTACAGAAGGCACAAATTCTTTAGGTATGTTTCCTCCTTTAATTTTATCAATAAACTCCAAACCGGGTTCATCACTATCAGAAGGTTCGATTTTCACCACTATATCAGCAAACTTACCTCTACCGCCCGTTTGTTTCTTATAAATTTCACGGTGATCAACACCTGCAGCAATCTCCTCTTTGTAAGATACTTGCGGAGCCCCCTCGGTCACCTCAACTTTAAACTCGCGTTTGAGGCGATCTACCAATATGTCCAAGTGTAATTCACCCATACCCGAAATTACTGTTTGACCACTATCATCATCTGATTTTACAGTAAAAGTAGGATCTTCCTCAGCCAACTTCTGCAGAGCATGTCCCAATTTATCAACGTCAGCTTTTGATTTCGGCTCAACCGCAATACCAATTACGGGATCGGGAAATTCCATAGATTCTAAAACTATTGGAGATTTCGCATCGCACAAGGTATCTCCTGTACGTATATCTTTAAATCCTACAGCCGCTCCAATATCACCGCAATGTAATTCATTTATAGCATTTTGTTTGTTGGAGTGCATTTGAAATAAACGAGAAATACGCTCTTTGTTCCCGGTTCTCATGTTCGTCACATAAGATCCCGCTTCAATTTTTCCGGAATAACAACGCACAAAGCATAGTCTCCCAACAAATGGATCAGTCGCAATTTTAAAAGCAAGAGCGGCCCTCGGCTCATCCCGATCAGCCGTTCGCAACTCCTCTTCACCGGTATCCGGATTGGTACCTTTAATTGACCCCGAGTCAAGCGGTGTAGGCAAGAATTCTATTACTGCATTAAGCATAGCCTGAACACCTTTATTTTTAAAGGCGCTGCCACACATCATTGGCACAATAGTCATCTCGATAGTAGCCTTGCGAATAGCCTCAATCAATTCTTCTTCAGTTATAGAGTTCTCATCCTCGAAGAATTTTTCCATCAGCTCTTCATTAGTTTCGGCAACCGCTTCAACTAAATTCGCCCTCCATTTCCTTACTGTTTCTTCTAAATCTTCAGGAACATCGCTCTCTTCATAAGTCATCCCCATGTCATCCTCATTCCAAATAATTGCCTTGTTAGAAATAAGATCAACAACACCGCGGAATGTCTCCTCAGCTCCGATGGGCACTTGCAATGGAACGGCATTAGCCCCTAACCTTTCTTTCACTTGTTCTACAACTCGGAAAAAATCAGCGCCGGATCGGTCCATTTTGTTTACAAAGCCCAAACGAGGAACTTTGTATTTGTCCATTTGTCTCCAAACGGTTTCAGATTGAGGTTCTACACCGCCTACTGCGCAATACAAAGCCACAGCACCATCAAGTACGCGCATAGAGCGCTCAACCTCTACGGTAAAATCAACGTGCCCCGGGGTATCAATAATATTCACACGGTATTCTTGGGTATCGGGAGTTGGTTGCCCTTGTTTTGTTGGGTAATTCCAAAAAGTTGTGGTCGCGGCTGAAGTAATAGTAATACCTCGCTCTTGCTCTTGCTCCATCCAATCCATGGTAGCAGCGCCATCGTGTACTTCACCTATTTTGTGACTAAGACCGGTGTAGTACAAAACCCTCTCAGTAGTGGTAGTCTTACCCGCATCAATGTGGGCAGAAATCCCAATATTTCGAGTAAAACGTAAATCTCTTTTCTTTGACATAATATTTCGAACTATTTTTTAAAATCTAAAATGAGAGAATGCCTTGTTCGCCTCGGCCATT
>CAJXMT010000005.1 GCA_913056155.1 uncultured Cryomorphaceae bacterium | reverse complement strand
ACATTTTGGAAAAATCTTCCACAAAAAAGTGATCATCACGCACCGAAAGGATTTACTGATTGGTGATTATTTAATCGATGACCGAACTGCTAATGGTGCCGGTGATTTTAAAGGAACTCATCTTCATTTTGGGTGGGATTATATCAATCATAAAGATAATACCTATCCAAATTGGGAAGCTATTTTGGATTATTTTGGGATACACAGTTAATGAAGGTTCAAACAATATGCCTGAATTAGTTTTTTTAAGTCCTCCGCATTAATCTTTCATCATCGAGAATGGTGCCTTAATCCCGTATAATAAAGTTCGATATTTGTCGGTTTCCTTGTACAAAAACAGAGTGAGTGTGAGAGCCAGAGCGATGACACCACTCTGTTTTTTCTCCATTCTCATTCTGTTTCTCACTCTTTTTTCTAAAAAGTATTTAAACCTCCTCATAAATTTAGTTTTAAATTTGTTGTGGAATTTGAGAAACAAAGCGAGAGCGATGTGGCTCACTCTGTCTTTTCTTCACTCCCTGTCCCGAGGATTCGGGATCACACTGTTTCTCGCTCTCCAAATGCTTGCTGTGTTGGATTTTCAAAAACACAAACCTGTTTCACGCTCATTCATTGAAGTTAAAAGTGATAAAAGGGCGAGGGCAGTATAAAAAGGCTCATTAGGAGAGCAGCAGGCCGATTCGAAATTTTAATCGCATACAGGTAGTTCCATTCCAATTGGCTACTTTTGACACTTTTGAAAACCATTGTACATGACGCTGATTGATACGCACACTCATATTTATTTAGAAAATTTCAAAGACGATTTTGAAAAGGTCTTGAGCCGCGCCCGTGAAGCAGGTGTTGAAAAGTTCCTGTTACCCAACATAGATGCTGAAACGATTGATGATGTAAATAGTCTCGCAAAGAAAAACCCCAAAGTGTTTTTTCCTATGATGGGGCTGCATCCGTGCTCGGTAAAAGCCGATTACGAAGCTCAATTAGAAAAAATTTTTTCGCAGTTTGATCAGAACCGATATGTGGCTGTGGGTGAAATTGGTATTGATTTATACTGGGATCAATCTACTTTGGATATTCAGCGTGAAGCGTTCAGAACTCAAATTAAGTTTGCCAAAAAACACAATTGGCCCATTGTGATTCACGCTCGCGATTCGTTTGACGAAATTTTTGAGGTGGTGGATGAAGAAAATGACGATGATTTGAGAGGAGTTTTTCATTGTTTTACCGGCTCTGACCAACAAGCTCAACACATACTGAATTACGGCGGTTTTTTATTGGGTATCGGCGGTGTTTTGACGTTTAAAAATTCCGGTTTGGATGCGGTTCTGAAAAATATAGACCTCAAACATATTGTACTTGAAACCGATGCTCCATATTTGGCTCCTCACCCGCACCGTGGAAAACGAAATGAGCCTGCCTATGTGAGTTTGGTTGCTCAAAAGTTAGCTGAGATTCACAATATCGACTTGGAAGTGGTGGCGCGTATTACCACTAGCAATGCTAAAGAAATGTTTACACTTGAAGAATAACGAATCAAATATATTGGTGATTTACACCGGCGGCACCATTGGTATGGTGGAGGAGGCCGACAGTGATGTGTTGAGGCCCTTTGACTTTAGTCACCTTACCCGGCAAATGCCCGAGCTCAAAAAACTCAATTACGGTATTGAAACCATTGCCCTTGAAAACCCGGTGGACAGCTCTGAGATGAATCCCGTTATTTGGATAGGCCTGGCGCGAATTATTGAGGAGCACTATGAAAATTATGACGGTTTTGTGGTGCTGCACGGTAGTGATACTATGGCTTACACGGCCTCAGCATTGAGTTTTGCACTGGAGAATTTAGACAAGCCGGTGGTGCTTACCGGCTCACAATTACCCATTGGTGTCATTAGAACCGACGGCAAAGAGAATTTTTTAACGGCCATTGAAATTGCCGGGGCAAAAGAGGAAGACGGAACGCCCATCGTGACTGAAGTATGTATCTATTTTGAATATAAATTGTACAGAGGAAATCGATCGCATAAATACAGTGCTGAAAACTTTCAGGCTTTTCAATCGCCCAATTACCCCATTTTAGCAGAGGCGGGTGTGAGTATTAAATACTACCGCGACCAAATTGCCGGCGTAAACAATGAGCCGCTTATTGTTAATAAAGTGTTTAGTACACAGGTGAATATTTTACCTATTTTTCCCGGTATCAGTGAGCATGTCGTAAATTTGGTACTGAAAGATGAGGAAACCAACGGAATCATTTTACATACGTACGGCTCGGGCAATGCGCCCAAGTTTGATTGGTTTTTAGATGCGGTAAAACAGGCTGTTGACGAGGGCAAGTTTTTGTATAATGTTTCGCAGTGCTTGGCAGGCACGGTGCAACAAGGACGTTACGCCACCAGCGAAAAATTGGCTGAGTACGGTGTGGTAAGCGGTAAAGATATTACGCTTGAAGCAGCCATCACCAAATTGATGTATTTGCTGGGCCACAACTTAAGTGATGATGAAATTCGCTATTACTTGGGTAATCCGCTGCGCGGAGAAATGATGTCGGCTCAGTATTATCGATAACCGTGAATGTTAATTTTAACTTTTAAAACTGCACTGCGTCAATGTTAAGTTTGATTTTACCTGCATACAACGGTAGTAAATACGTGAGGAATTCCCTTTCATTGATTCAGCAACGATTTTTGGAGGAGGGAGTTTTGTATGAGGTTGTTGTGATTGATGACGGCTCTGAGGACGCACATGTAACCAAACAAATTTGTGAGGATGCAGGGGCTTTATTTTACGGGTTGACAAAAAACCAAGGTAAGGGTGCTGCAGTGAAAGCCGGTGTGAGCCGGGCAAAAGGAGACGTTATTATCTTTACCGATGTGGATTTGCCTTTTGGAGCCGAGCCGGTTTTGAGTATGTATAACACTTTGAAATACGAGCAGTCGGCAGTATGTATCGGCGATCGAAATTTGCCCGAATCGGTTTACTACAGTGAGATTCCCAAGGTGAGAAAAGCCGCCGGGTTTGCTTTTTCAAGGTTTATTAGTTTGTTTATATTGAAGGGACATTACGATACGCAATGCGGGTTAAAGGGGTTTAAACGCAATGCGGCCAAAAGTATTTTTTCACGAGTTTCGATTTCGGGATTTGCGTTTGATGTTGAGGTGTTGCTCATTGCAAGGCGCTTGAACTTGCACGTGCTTACAATACCCGTAAATTTTGTTTCCTCTCAGCCCGGCCTTTCCTCTGCATTATTGCAAAATGCCGTTAATATGCTTGTGGATTTGATAACGATAAAGGGCAATGATTTACTGAAAAAATATCATAAAAAGCATGCCTCTTAACCGGTTATATACAGCATTGAAAAATCCGAGATTGTTGGCTGTCATTATGGTTCTATTGGCACTGTGGCCGCTTACTTTATTTGTATTCCCCACAAAATGGGACAATTTGGATTGCTTTTTACCTTACCGGCACTTTGTGAGTTTTGCTTTTCATAATGAAGAGTGGCCGTTTTGGAATCCGTTTCAACATTTGGGTTATCCGGCGTATTCTGATATGCAAAACGGCATGTACAATCCGTTTGTACAATTGTTGTTTTTGTTTGGTGTTTATGATCCCGTATCCTTAAATATTGAGCTGTGCGGATATTACCTGTTTGCGGTTTTTGGAATCTATAAGTTCTCGGGGTTATATGTTCGTTCTAAAAGTGCCAAGTTGCTCGCTATATTGTCATTTACTTTGTCGGGCTTTATGATGGGGACCGCGCAAATCATGGTTTTTATTGCCGGTGCTGCATTTCTTCCTCACATTTTATATCATGTACGCAAATTCCTCGAGAAGCCCGAAACGAAACAAGCGCTCTATTTGGCACTGTTCTCAACGCTGCACGTAACGGCGGCGAGTCCTTCCTTTACCATTGTGTTGATTTATATTGTTGCGGCCATGGTTCTGTATAAACTTGCCGTGATTGTGAGGGGTAAAATCAAAAACAAGGAGTACGCGGTAACCGGTTACGCAATTCCCGTAATTGTACTACTGCTTTCAAGTGGTGCCATGTTGGCGGCTTACACTGTTTCTGTATTGGAGTTTTGGCCGTATTTTAGTCGTACCGAGCCACTGCCATTCTCAGGCTTTTTATTGGCAAACCCTTTTGACTTCAAAAATTACGTGTCATTTTTATTTCCTTTGACCACCTTAGCCGATTCAGATTTTTTTCAAGGCACAGACCTCACAATGAGATCCGGTTATTTTGGTCTTTTACCGCTATTGCTTGCTGCAGGGGCAGTAAAATTTTGGCGCGAGCTCAAAGTTCGCATACTGATTATAGCCTTTTTTCTGTTTTTAATTTTGGCGGGAGGTGCTGCCACTCCGGTTTACAGGTGGTTTTATGAACTTCCCGGCTTTGGTTTATTCAGGCATCCGGCCATGTTTCGCATACACTTCATCTTGGCAGGTTCCGTTTTGGCCGCAATCGGTTTTGAGCGCCTTAATATGCGGCATCTTAAAAAAGCCGTAATTTCGGCATTGGTGCCGGTAGGATCAGCTTTAATCGTGGGTTTGTTTGTGGTTGAACCCGCTGATTTCAAAGATCTTATTGCCGTTTCAAACTTTTATTCAGAACCGATTCATCATCAGCTGAGTTCGTACTTGGTGTTGAATGCGGCTGGTCAAATGATCTTACTAACGGGCGGACTCATTGCGGGCATAAAACTCAAAATGCCTTGGCGTAATATTGTCGTTTGCATAGTGGTCTTGGATATGTTGAGTTATGCACTTATCACCTCTCCTTACACGCTTTACTTGAATGTGCCACTCAATCAACATACACGCCATTTTGAACAATTACCCGAGGAGTTTGACCAAACGTGTACGCAAGTGAATTACAAAGATTTGGAACAACTTTACGAGCCTCGTACACCCGGATTGTGGAGGAATACTGCCACACTTCACAAATCGTTGACAAACGACGGCTCCAATCCTACCCAAATGAAAGGGTACTTGGAAATTGAATCGAACGGCGGGTTAAAAATGACTTTGGAAAATCCGTTGTTTTACGATATACAAGAAAAAACTACACTGCCGGGAGATACGAATTACCGTCAAGGGGTTTTGTGGAGTTTTGAAGCTCGTCCCGATTTCAAAGTCAATCCGGAGTCATTAAAAATCGAAAATCCCTCATACACGTTTAACACCTTTCATGTTAAAGTGGTGAATAACAGCGACCGGCCGGATTTGTTGGTTTTGAACCAAAATTATCACAAGTTGTGGAGTGCTGCCCTTAATGATGAAAAAACCGAAATTTTTAAAGTCAATCAAACGTTACAAGGTGTAATCATCCCGGCGGGTTTTGCGGGAAGCGTGACGTACTCGTTTGATTCACCTTATTTGCGTTTTTCTTTTGTGATGTCCGTTATTGCGGTTTTGGTGGTTGTTGTTGTGCTTGTTTTTTTGGAGTTGAAGGGAAAATTGAATGGAAACAGTCTGTTTTAAAACTTTTTTATTCAAAACCCTACCCGCAAAAAATCGTACATTTGCAGCGTAAAATGATAGAATTGCTCAGGTGGCGGTTTCATTATTTTTACAGATTAAATATTTAAAATACACGATTATGGGAGCTATAGGACCCTGGCAAATTGTTTTGATTATTTTACTGGCACTTTTGTTATTCGGCGGAAAAAAACTGCCCGAGTTGATGAAGGGCTTGGGTAAAGGAATTAAAGAGTTTAAAAGCGCCACAGGCGGTGAACAAGATACAGATTCAAAAAACAATTCAACCGATAAAAAAGACAACGCGTAATCGCTTGGCTTTTGCGTTCGTAATGCCCGGAAAGATTTCTGCTTACGGCGCGTTTTGTTTTTTCGTATTAACCTTTAAAACTGTTTCTGTTGAACACATTCAGTGACATTCAAAAAGTCCTTTCATCAGGTGAAACTACTTTGGTTGAAGTGACGAAAAGTTACCTGCAACAAATTGAAAACCAAAAGCACCTCAATGCCTTTATTGAGGTTTATGAAGAGGAGGTGCTCTCTCGTGCCGCTGAAGTTGATGAAAAACTTCAAAACGGCACCGCCGGTACATTGGCGGGAATGGTAATTGGTGTAAAAGACAACATTTGCGTAAAGGGAAAAAAGGTGACGGCCGCTTCTAAAATTTTAGAGGGTTTTGAGTCTTCATTTAACGCTACAGTCATCGAAAGACTTTTAGCTCAAGATGCTTTAATCATCGGCCGGCTCAACTGCGATGAATTCGCCATGGGCAGTAGTAATGAAAAATCGGTTTACGGGGCGGCACTAAATCCGCACGGTAAAAATCGCGTTCCCGGCGGCTCTTCAGGAGCATCCGCGGCGGCCGTTGCAGCCGGGTTGTGTACGGTTTCATTGGGCTCTGATACGGGCGGCTCCATTCGGCAACCCGCCTCTTTTTGCGGGGTGGTGGGCTTAAAACCCACTTACGGCCGGGTATCGCGTTACGGACTCATCGCTTACGGTTCTTCATTTGATCAAATAGGACCTTTCGCCAACTCGGTGCAAGATGCGGCAACGGTGCTGGAGGTAATTGCCGGTTCTGACCAAAATGACAGCACGTGTTCAACAAAAGAGGTCGCATCATACAGCCGTTTGAAGGATCAATCAAATTCCACCAAAAAAATTGCGGTTATTGCAGATTGTTTGAATCATGAGGGGCTGCATCCTGTTGTTAAAAAGGCGATGGATGAAAAAATTGAAGATTTAAAGGCTCGAGGTCATACCGTAGAGCTCGTGAAGTTTGATATTTTGGACAAGTTAGTTCCTGCCTATCATGTTTTGAGCAATGCTGAGGCTTCTTCAAATCTTTCGCGTTTTGACGGTATGCGCTACGGCTATCGACACCCTGAGGCTGAAGATTTGGAAAGTACTTATGTAAAATCGCGAAGTACGGGTTTTGGCAAAGAGGTGAAACGCCGCATTATGATGGGTACTTTTGTGCTCAGTGCCGGGTACTACGATGCTTATTACGCTAAGGCTCAAAAAGTAAGACGTATTATTCAGGATAAAACCATTGAGGTTTTTAACGATTTTGATTTTATGATGAGTCCCACCACGCCCGGGGTTGCTTTTGAAATGGGCGCTAAAGGCAATGACCCCGTAGCGATGTATTTAGAGGATATTTTTACGGTTCACGCCAATTTAACGGGAAATCCGGCCATTTCAGTGCCATTGGGTGCGGTTGACGAATTGCCTTTTGGGTTGCAACTCATGGCTCCCTCCTACGCCGAACACGATTTACTTCAATTTGCATCGCGCCCGGAAATAATCCAAAACTAATGCCGCATCAAAACCCCGATACACCTCAAAAAGAATCGAATTGGCAACCTTACGCCAGCGGTGCTGCGGCAGCTGTATTTTTCTTTTTTTACGAAAACTATAAGCACTTAATCATTTCGAGACTTGAAGAAACCTCCTACACGTTAACCACGAATATACTCATGAGTGCTGTGGTAGGAATTCTATTTGGTTTTTACGTTCATTTTCGTCGCAAGCGTTTGAAGGCAAAGAGGTGATAGCAATAGGCAATAGGCAATAGGCAATGTGCAATAGGCAATAGGCAATGTGCAATAGGCAATAGGCAATGTGCAATAGGCAATGTGCAATACGAATTTGCCCATTGCTGATTGCCCATTGCATACTAAACACCTCAACGTTCATTCTTTTTTGCCGAAGGTGGTTAACAGCTTTTTTTCAGTTGTAAATTTGCGAGTAAATGAACGTATCATGAAATCGCACCTACACTATATTTTCCCTGTCATTGCTTTTGCTTTTTTGGAATTCAACGCTTGTGAAGATGAAGAGTCGGCAACAAACGAGCCCGCTTTTGATAAGGTTGAACAGGCAGATACGTTGAATGCACGTCGCAACTCCGCGTCCCCTGTAGGGGTACAGCCCAAGCCCCGGTCCAAGTCCAACGGAAAAACCGGAAATATTGTGTTTCAACAGGCCGCTCAAAACACGAGGGTGAGCCATGCTATCCGTGAAGAAAATCAAAGGCGTTTAAAAATACTCAACGCCCCCATTTCTTTCAGAACCGAATCCGGTCGTGCTCTCGACAAACACCAATTTTACCTGTCGGCTCAAGTTCAAGCACCGCTATCACCACACGGCGATCCACTCAGCGCCACTTGTGTGCAAATTGAAGGAAACTACGCCTTTGTGAGTTGGCATTGGAATCGCGGTAAATCTGATTACTATGGCGCACTGGAAATTTACAACCTCTCAGATCCTGAGGTACCCAAGCTGCAAAGTTCACTAACTGCCTCAAATATAGATTTTAACCATTTATATGCAGATATTGACGACCGCGGTAACGGCAAAGTATATGCCGTGGGAAGCGAAAATGCACAAGCGGGTGAATTAACCTCGCCCGCTTATTTTGGTGAGTTTCCCGTGAAAAATTGTCGTTTTCAAAATGAAGTTACCGGGCGTGAAGATTTAAAATCTTACTCGGGTAATTGCGTAATCAAACACTCGGGAGATTTATATGCCGTATCGGGGCACTCGAAAGGAGCCCTTACCAAACTCAACCTAAAAACCGGGAAAGTTGACAATGTTTTTCAATCAGACGGGTTGAAATACTTGGCGGCAAACGATAAATTTATTATCACGTTAAAACAAGGTCGCCCCCAATCACAATTGGCCGTTTACAACAGTAAAAACCCGGATTTTAAAAAGCCGCTGCGCACCATTTCGGTAGGAGAAATTACCCCCCGCAACGGCAAAAATACCGTTTACATTGATGGAGAGTTTGCGTATATTTCTACCGGTAAACTCGGCATGAAGGTTTACGACTTGCTCACCTCATCGGCGACTCCGTTTTACACTTACAATACCTTACTTCCCGGTGCTGCAAACGGTGTTGCTGCAGATGAAGAATATATTTACATAGCCAACGGCTCATCCGGACTTCACGTTTTACACAAAAAAGGGCTTTTATTGGCAGGCAATTTCAGCAGCAACGGGTCGGCCAATTTTGTAACCGCCAATAATAATTACGTAATTGTAGCCAACGGCAAGGGCGGACTCACCATATTGCGAAAAGAAAAAAAGAACGCATAATTTTATCTTTATTTATTGGTCAGAACCAAACCGAAAAGCTCCTTTTGAGGGGGGGAAGTCCTTGAAAAAGTTTCAACGGAATATCGGCAAAGGGCTGAGGTGTAATTCAAAAGGCGGTACACGGGGGAAATTGCCGGTTTACGCGGCATACAGGTGTAGAGTTCTGAATAATAATAATTTATAAGGTGTGTTTGAATTTAATGTACCTTTGCAGCTATAATGAGAACTTAAAAATTTGTTCTCACACCACAAATTGTTAAGTACTTGTATGACGTTTAAAGAATTGAATCTGTCATCGGAGATTCTAAAAGCACTCGATGAAACCGGCTATACCAAGCCAACGCCTATTCAGGCAAAAGCCATCCCCGTAGTATTAAAAGGAAAAGATGTTTTGGGCTGCGCCCAAACCGGAACGGGTAAAACCGCTGCTTTCGTAATTCCCATGCTGGAACAAATAGCTGAAAACAAATTACGCGATCGCCAAAATAAAGTGAGAGGTTTAATTGTGACACCAACGCGTGAGCTGGCCATTCAAATTGGTGAGAGTTTCAGTGAATACGGAAAATATACCCGCATGAATTGCACGGTTGTATTTGGCGGTGTAAAACAAGGTAAACAAACCGATTCGCTTAAAAAAGGAGTGGATGTAATTGTGGCTACGCCGGGCCGGCTTCTCGACTTAATGCAACAGGGATTTATTTCATTGCGCGATATTCAACATTTTGTGTTAGATGAAGCAGACCGTATGTTGGATATGGGTTTTATTCACGATGTAAAAAAACTGCTGAAACATTTGCCTAAAAAACGGCAATCGCTGTTTTTCTCAGCAACCATGTCACGGGAGATCATTAAATTATCTAATGAGATATTGGATAACCCCGTTGAAATTGCCGTTACACCCAAATCTTCAACCGCTGAAATCATTAATCAATCTGTTTATTTTGTAGATAAGGGAAACAAGAAAAACCTGTTGTTGCATTTGTTGGAAGATCAAAATTTAAACTCGGTATTAGTCTTCACGCGAACCAAGCACGGAGCCGATAAGGTAGTTCGCGTTTTGAATAAAAACAAAGTAAATGCGGCGGCCATTCACGGGAATAAATCGCAAAACGCGCGTCAAAAAGCATTGGGCGAGTTCAAAGATCATAAAATTCGCGTATTAGTAGCTACAGATATTGCAGCACGAGGCATAGACATTGACGAATTAGCGTATGTTATTAATTATGAATTGCCCAATGTTGCCGAGAGTTACGTTCACCGCATCGGTAGAACGGGCAGGGCCGGTGCCGAAGGAACTGCCATCGCCTTTTGTGATGCCACTGAAAAGCCGTATTTGAAAGATATTGAGCGTTTGATTAATCAAAAGGTAAAAGTCATCGATAATCATCCTTTTCCGCTGGTGGATGTAAATGCTGAAATTGCACCCAAAGAACAGCATCCGCCAAGAAGAAATAAAGGCCGGGGCGGCAGTTCAACAAGCGGTTCCAAAGGCAACAAACGTTACAGTCGTAAGTAAGTGAATGGTTGAGATGTTGAGAGCGTTGAGATGCTGATGCGTTTCCCGAATAAGAAGTATTTACAAAATCAGAGATTTTGATACTTTTAGCTCGGGACTCTCTTCGGTCGGAGAGGGTTGACAATAGTTGATAGGGTTTAGTTGTTGAAGCGTTTAGGCGTTTCCCGAATAAGAAGTATTTACAAAATCAGAGATTTTGATACTTCTATCTCGGGACTCCCTTCGGTCGGAGAGGGTTGACAATAGTTGATAGGGTTTAGTTGTTGAAGCGTTTAGGCGTTGAGATGTTGAGTCCCACCAACGCATGTCCCCAATTTC
Source organism: uncultured Cryomorphaceae bacterium (assembly GCA_913056155.1). Taxonomy (GTDB): domain Bacteria; phylum Bacteroidota; class Bacteroidia; order Flavobacteriales_G; family Salibacteraceae; genus Salibacter. The sequence continues at coordinate 20,141 of CAJXMT010000005.1, read as the reverse complement.
CGCCAATGAATTGGGGACAAGTATTGGCGGAAGTTGGGGGTAAACGTAAAGCGTAAGGGGATAGAGTTGTGCGCGCCGCGTGGGGGATGCTCTTTGCTTGAACCGCAAATTTTGTTTCTAACGCCGCTAACGCGATTGACGTGCAAACGAGTCCACCTCCGCCTCCGCCTTTCATGCGGTGGGCACTAGAGTTTGAGCAAAATCCACAAACCACGCGTTGAGCACCAACTAAAGAGCTCACGCCTGCCCCCAACGCTAGTTGGCGGGCCTGATGAAACCGTCTTCCAAACCCCGCTCCCGTGACTAACGCAAAAACGACCTTCACCTCCCTTCTTGGCGCAAGCCAATCCCGACTTAGAAGTGTCGGAATTTCAATTCCGCAAACACTTACCCCTTCTCGCCGGCGGGTTAGTTGGGGGGGCGTTAAAACACGCCCCAAGTAACAACCAAATCATTACCTTTGCGGCATGGCAAAAAAAAGGCGAATCAATATAGGAATCAGTTGTGGGGACTTGAGTGGAATAGGTATTGAACTCATTTTAAAAACGTTTTCAGATTCACGAATGAGTGAGATGTGTGTCCCTGTAATCTATGTTCCCGAAACTGCGTTTGAAGCCCACAAAAAAGTTTTGAATTTTAAAGATTTTCACTACCATAAAACTGACTCTGCGCAGAACCTGAATCGCAAAAAAATCAACTTGGTGAGCACGGAGGGAGGAGGCAATCAAATCGAATTCGGTACACCTACGCCCGATAGCGGAAAGGCCGCTTTTAAATCACTGGAAGCGGCCGTGCAAGATTTGGCCGCTACACACATTGATGTTTTGGTCACAGCTCCCATTCATAAAGAAAACATACAGGCTGCCGGGTTTAAATTTCCCGGCCATACCGAGTATTTGGCCTCCTTTGCCAATGAGGAAAACCCCTTGATGGTATTGATGCGCGATGAGTTGCGGGTGGGTGTGGTGACGGGGCACATCCCCTTAAAAGAAGTTTCGGCAACCATAACCAAAGAGCTTATTGTTAGCAAAATCAGTAAAATGCACAATGCATTACATAAAGATTTTGCCTGTACACAGCCTAAAATTGCCGTTTTAGGTCTCAATCCGCACGCCGGTGAAAACGGAGTAATCGGAAATGAGGAGACAGAAGTGATTATTCCGGCCATTGAAGAAGCTAAAAAACAAAACATGTACGCCTTTGGCCCCTTTCCTGCCGACGGTTTTTTTGGCTCGGGTGCCCACCGAAAATATGATGGTGTTTTGGCCATGTATCACGATCAGGGTTTAGCGCCGTTTAAAGCGCTTTCATTTGGCGGTGGCGTGAATTTTACCGCCGGCTTGCCGGTGGTGCGTACATCACCCGATCACGGCACAGCATTTGACATTGCGGGTCGCGGTATCGCTGATGAAAACTCATTTCGCGCAGCTGTTTATGCCGCTATCGATATTCACAGTAATCGAACTTTGTACAAGGAGGTTTCAGAGAATAAGCTGGAATCGGCACCTCCTGAAAACCACCGGCGTAAAGAGCGCAATGACTAACCTGCGCCGGGCGGCGTCCTGTAGTCGGCTCTGACCAAAAACACAATAAACACGTTGGCCGGCCAAGGCTTACCGCTAAAAATGCTACCTTCGCGGTTTGTAAAAAGCGATATATTTATCATGTTCAGAACCAAGAATTGCGGCGAGTTAAGAAGCCGAAACACAGGAGAAAACGTAACTTTAGCAGGGTGGGTGAAACGCTCGCGAAATATGGGCGGAATGACCTTCATTGATTTGCGCGACCGTTACGGCGTTACTCAACTGGCATTTAATATGGAGGTGAATGCCGATTTGTGCGAAAAAGCGCGAAAAACAGGCCGTGAGTTTGTGATTCAAGTGAGCGGCGAGGTGATGGAACGCAGCAGTAAAAATAAAGAGTTGCCCACCGGTGACATCGAAATAAAAGTGGATGCATTTACCATATTGAGTAAAGCTGAAACGCCGCCTTTTACCATTGAAGATGATACCGACGGCGGCGAGGAGCTGCGCATGAAATACCGCTATTTGGATTTGCGCAGGGATCCGCTGCAACGCAATTTGGCTTTGCGCCATAAACTGGCGCTGGAAACCCGCAAGTTTTTAGATGATCAAAATTTTTTAGAAATTGAAACGCCTTACCTTATAAAATCTACTCCTGAAGGGGCTCGTGATTTTGTGGTACCCTCGCGCATGCATGAAAATCAATTTTATGCCTTGCCGCAATCGCCGCAAATTTTTAAGCAGTTGCTGATGGTGAGCGGTTACGATAGGTATTTTCAAATTGTGCGTTGCTTTAGGGATGAGGATTTACGTGCCGACAGGCAGCCCGAATTTACGCAAATAGATTGCGAAATGTCATTTGTAGAGCGCGAGGATGTCCTGCAAACGTTTGAACAACTTGCCCGGCACTTGTTTCGTGAAACTATTGACGTAGAGCTTCCTGAATTTAAACGCTTGCCGTATGCCGAGGCGATGGAGAAATACGGCAGTGACAAGCCCGACATACGGTTTGATATGCCCATTTGTAACCTTACCGACGAAATGAAAGGTGCAGATTTTAAGGTGTTTGACAGCGCTGCCTACATTGCGGGCATCAATGCCAAAGGTTGTGCGGGGTACTCCCGAAAAGATTTAGATAAACTCACCGATTTTGTAAAAAGACCTCAAATAGGTGCAAAAGGGTTGGTTTGGGTAAAATACAATGAAGACGGTTCCATTAAATCGGCAGTAGATAAGTTTTACGCGCAAGATGAATTGCGCAATCGTTTGGCGAAAACCGGTGCTGAGCCCGGCGATTTAATCTTGATTTTAAGCGGTAATCAAAAGTCGATGCAAAAAGCCCTGGGTGAGCTGAGGCTGGAAATGGGCAATCGTTTGAATTTGCGAAAATCAACTGATTTTGCACCGCTTTGGGTTGTTGATTTCCCCATGTTTGAGCGCGATGATGAAACCGGGCAACTGCATGCGATGCACCATCCGTTCACTGCGCCTGCTAAAAAGCACGAATCATTATTACGGTCAGAACCTCAAAATGCATTGGCCAATGCCTACGATATGGTGATCAACGGCGTTGAAGTGGGAGGCGGCTCCATCAGGATTCACAACCGCGATACGCAAGAAGCGGTTTTTGATGCCTTGAACTTTACACGTGAAGAGGCTCAAGAACAATTCGGATTTTTAATGGACGCTTTTAAATACGGTGCCCCGCCTCACGGCGGTATCGCTTTTGGTTTTGACCGATTGGCTGCCCTTACGGCGGGTAAAGACAGCATACGAGATTTTATAGCTTTTCCCAAGAATAATGCGGGTCGCGATTTAATGATTGACGCGCCCGCAACCGTTTCGGCGGCGCAATGGGAAGAGTTGCATTTAAAACCTTTACAAAATGAAAAGTAAACTCTTGTTTTTAGGAATTTCAATGCTTTTGATTTCGAGTTGCGGCTCTGACGATGATAATACGCCCGCCGGAAATGCCGATGTTGATTACACGGAGGGGCTTGCCGGAAGTTATCAGGGTACATTTACGGGAACTTACACAGATGCCCCCTCGCAAAGCTTTGGGGAGTCTTCTTTTGCCACCATAACGATCGTTTCTGATAATGAAGTGGATGTTGATTTGCAACAAGGGAGCAGGTTTAGAGCCACTTTAGGTGATCCGCAATCGGCACCGAGTTATACTGAGATTTCTCAAGGCAGGGGGCGATTTGCCGGAGCAACTGAAATTAGCGGACGTATCAATCCTACCGATGAAACGATGAATTTTGAAGTAAACGGAAACTATACACAAGGCGGTACATATGAAATCACTTTTGAAGGTACTCTTATCGATTAGCACTTTTTTCCTGTTCACTTCTTGCGTGGAAACCGGAATTGAGGGTGCGGTAACATTGGGAGGACAAATAGATCGCGGTGTTGACACTCTAATTGTGATTGAAAAGAAACCTGACGCTCTTGAATCTTTTTTGGGTGCTGCTCTAACACCTTTTGATACGTTGATTACCGATGCTAAAGGACTTTTTTTATCGGGAACCCGGTACGACAGCGGCATGTATGAGTTCCGGTATCAAAATGTTTCTTTTCCGCTTTATTTATTACCGGGTAAAACCCTCAATATTAATATTGACGTGACACAGCCCCGGGAATCTCTCGAATTTTCAGGGGGGTTAAAACATCCCAACAGACTTATTCGCGATCAACACCAAAAGGCAGCAGCTGTTCAGCAGCGGTTTGAAGAAACACAATTTAAAAGCGTTCAACATTTTATGCGCTTTGTCGATAGTGCGCGCAAATCTTTAGACACGTTGGTAGTGCAATTTATTACCAATCACCCCCGAACCGATAAAAACTTTATGCAAGATCGGCAACAATTCAATTACTATTTTACGGGGAATGTCATGTTGAGTTATTATGAAAATCGCAAACTTGCCGGTGATAGCATTCCGCAAAAATTGATGGCCGCTATTCATTCTTTTCCGCTGCATCGCGATGAACTTTTGAACAATGCTGAATACTTGCGCTTTGCCCGGCGAAAAATAAATTTATGGAGTACCTCCAAACAGCCCGGCGCAATTATAACACTTATAGATTCTTTAATTCCCGGCAAAAAAACGAAAAGTGTTTTGGCTTTAAAGTTTGCACGTGATTATATTTATGAGGCTGACAGTTTAATCGATAATGAGCATATACATTTATTCAACGACGTTATTACAGATGCCGAAATGCGTGAAAGGCTGAATAAAACTTTGGAGCGTGCGGCGGCTATTTCGCCCGGAACTTCCTTTGCGGGGTTTTCAGGTTTAAATCCCGACAGTACTTTGAGATCAACCAATGAGTTTAAAGGGAAACCTCTTTTCATCTTTTTTGGAGTGGCAAGTTGTCTTGAATGTCGTTACGAATTTGAACAATTGAGAGCGTTGCAAGAAAAATATGCTCAAACGGGTCTTCAAATGCTTGGTGTGGGAAGCTCCGTAGGTTTTGATTTATGGAAAAAGCATATAAAAAGAGCCGATTACCCGGGAGAAGCCTTGTACTTGAATCAAAATACAAGTAAAGTTTACGATCAATTTATGATATCCGGCGAACCGCATTATATGCTTATTGGCGCCAACGGCATCATACTTTCTCGAAATGTGAAAGGTGATATAGCCAAACAATTGGAGTTTTTGCTTTCCAATCCTTCTTGAATCCGTTCATTGCCGGGCTGTATTTTACGTTGTTGACTTTTGGGTTCTGACCAATATCATTTTTTTAACCGAACAAAACGGCTAATTTTGAAGCACTAAAAAATATCGATTATGCCCATATACCATAAACTGGGAAAAGTCCCGCATAAGCGTCATACTACTTTTAAAAAAGAAGATGGCAGTTTGTACTACGAGCAGTTGTTTGGTACAATAGGTTTTGACGGAATGTCATCACTTATGTACCATATTCACAGGCCTACACAGGTAAAACAAATAGCTAAAAAATACTCCGTAAAACCTGAAGTAGCTGTAGAGAATAACATTCAATCATACCGCTTTCACGGTTTTAATGTTAAACCGGCCGGTGATTATTTGGAATCCCGCAAAATTGTGATGACAAACAGCGATGTGAATATTGCGTTGGCAGCTCCGCAAAAATCAGTTACAGATTACTTTTACAAAAATACTGATGCGGATGAAATGCTGTTTATTCACAGAGGATCGGGCGTTTTAAAAACTATGTTGGGCAACATCAACTTTGAGTACGGTGATTATTTGGTGATTCCGCGAGGTATGATTTACCAACTTCACTTTGATGATGCAGATAACAGGTTGTTTATTGTGGAATCATACGATCCGTTATACACGCCCAAACGCTACCGAAATCATTTTGGCCAGTTGCTCGAACACTCGCCCTTTTGTGAGCGCGACATCAAGCGGCCCGAGAATTTACAAACTCACGACGAAAAAGGCGATTTTTTACTAAAGATTAAAAAACAGGGCGAAATACACGAACTCGTTTATGCTTCGCATCCTTTTGATATTGTAGGGTGGGACGGCTATAATTATCCGTACGGATTTTCTATTCACGATTTTGAACCCATAACAGGCCGCGTACACCAGCCGCCTCCCGTTCATCAAACTTTTGAAAGCTCGGGTTTTGTAGTGTGCTCATTTTGTCCGCGTTTATACGATTACCATCCCGAGTCTATCCCGGCACCGTACAACCACAGTAACATCGATTCAGATGAAGTACTGTACTACGTTGACGGCGATTTTATGAGCCGTAAAGACATTGATAAGGGGCATATTTCACTACACCCGGCAGGTATTCCGCACGGTCCGCACCCGGGCACTTACGAGGCGAGTATAGGCAAAAAAGGCACTGAGGAATTGGCCGTTATGGTAGATACTTTTAAACCGCTTAAACTCACCAAAGATGCCTTGGCTATAGCCGATGAGGAATATTACCGATCATGGCTGGAGGATGAAGACAAGTAATTGAGTTGATTTTGCAGGGGTTGGGTCGGCTCTGACCAATAGGTTGTTCTCAAAAGTTGCACACTGTGTTTCCGGTCAGAACCCTAAACGATTTTCGTATCTTTGCAGGAGCGCCACTATTATACTAATATTGAACAGTTAAAAACCGTATAAATTATGAATGAAGTTAAAGACAAGACCTCATTGGGACTGAAGAAAGAGTTTCCCGAGGCTGAAGATTTTTTGCCTATAAACGGCACTGATTATGTTGAATTTATTGTGGGCAATGCTAAGCAGGTTGCTCATTTTTACAAAACGGCTTTCGGCTTTCAAGATTTTGCCTACGCCGGGCTTGAAACCGGAATGAAAGACAGTGCTTCGTACGCATTGAAGCAAGATAAAATTGTGCTGATTTTTACAAGCCCTATGAGTCCGGACGGTTGGATGAATGAGCACCTTAACAAACACGGTGACGGGGTAAAATACGTTGCTTTTTGGGTGGATGATGCCACCAAGTCTTGGGAGGAAACGACCAAGCGCGGTGCAAAATCGTTTATGAAACCCGAAAAAATTGAAGACGAAAACGGGTACATTGTCAAATCCGGAATCCACACATACGGGGATACAGTGCATGTTTTTATTGAACGAAAAAACTACAAAGGCCACTTTTTACCGGGTTTTGTCAAACACCAAACCGAGTATAAGCCCGAGCCGGTGGGTTTAAAATATATTGACCACATGGTGGGGAATGTAGGCTGGAACGAGATGAATACTTGGGTAGATTTTTACAAAAATGTAATGGGTTTTGCCCAGTTGATTTCCTTTGATGATAAAGATATCTCTACTAAATATACGGCTTTAATGAGCAAGGTGATGACCAACGGCAATGGTCGTGTGAAATTTCCCATTAACGAACCGGCTGAAGGGGTGAAAAAGTCACAAATTGAAGAGTATATTGATTTCTACCAAGGTGCAGGAGTGCAACATCTTGCTGTGGCAACTGATGATATTGTTGAAACCGTTTCAAAAATGAAAGCACGCGGCGTAGAATTTCTTAAAGTGCCTGAAACCTATTATGAAACTGTGCTTGATCGAGTGGGGGAAATAGATGAAGATTTGAAACCTCTTGCCGAGTTGGGGATTTTAATTGATCGCGATGATGAAGGTTATTTGCTTCAATTGTTTACCAAACCATTGACGGATAGACCTACTCTTTTCTTTGAAATTATTCAGCGTAAAGGAGCAAAATCTTTTGGGAAAGGCAACTTTAAAGCTTTATTTGAGGCTATTGAGCGCGAGCAAGAATTGCGCGGTACTTTATAAGGTCATTAAATAATATAGAAAAGCCGACTCCATATTATTTTGAAGTCGGCTTTTTTTTGCTTTGTTTATTCTCTTTACCGAATCAAAGTCACACTACCCATTTTTTCATGCAACTCTTGTTCAACGGTATTGTCGTTGGCAATAATTTTCCACACATAAACACCACCGGGGGCAGGTTCACCTGTGCTTTGAATTCTGCCGTCCCACGGTATGGAGAGGCTGTTACTTTCAAAAATGATTTGTCCCCAACGATTGAATATTTGCAGTGAATAGTCTTTATCGTTTACGCCCAAAGCAACGGGTGCAAAAACATCATTTAAACCGTCAGCATTAGGTGTAAAAGCATTGGGAACAAATAAATTATATTCAGAACCGATGATCAATTCCTTAGTGATTTCATCCCAACACTTGTGGCGATTTTCAACGCGTAAGTGAATGGGGAATTTACCGGTGTCAGAAGCCATCATAAACCTGGGACTACTTTCAAAAGAGGAATCTTGCCCGGCAAAATCCCATTCCCAATCTACAACATCCGTACTCGATTGGTTGCGGAATTGAATGTTGGTGTTGAAAATGGTGGTGGGATTGGGATCCATATAAAAGTTGGCTTCGGGGGTTCTGAATACCCTCAAATAATTGCGTTTAGTCAATTGCCCTTCACAACCTTCGGGAGTGGTGATGTACATGGTTACGTCATATTCACCGGGAGACATATCGAGCATGTCAACACTAAAGCCGGTGGTGGAAAAGTCGCCGATATCCCATCGTACAAATTGCACGGGCTCTGTTTGGTTGATTAGCGTGGTGGTGAACGGCTCACACCCCGCAACAGAGTCAGAAACGGTAAAGTCAATTTCGGGAATTTCACGCACGTTCACTCGAATGGTATCCGTAACGGTAGGGCTGCCGCAGGCGTCACTTAAACGAACCGTGTAAATTGTAGAAGCGGAGGGGTAAGCATTGATGCTTTGTCCCACACCTGAGCTCAATCCCAACAGCGGAGTCCACTCAAAACGATATCCTTGTCCGTTACCACCTTCGCCAATGGCACTGAGGAATACGGTATCACCGGGACAAATTTCAGTTTCTTTCTCGGTAGTGACACGCAGTGAGTCGTGCAGTTTGATTTCAAATATTTCTACATTAGAAACACAACCGTTTACGTCCTCGGCATACACGGCATAAGTAGTGTCTTGCCCGGGGCAAACCGATTGTACACTGCCGGTACTTGAAATACCGGTCCAAATATATTCGTAAGTGCTGCCCGTACCGCCCGTTGCGGAAGCCGATAAGTTAATGCAGTTACTCACACAAATAGTGGATTCACTGAAAGGCGTGGTGAGAATAACGGGATCGGGCTCAATGAGTAAAACTTCGTCAATTACCTCACAACGATGAGCGGAGTCGCGAACGATAATGTTGTAACGACCGGCTTCAAGTCCGGTGAAGTTGTTGCTCGGGTTAAAGTTTTGGCCGCCGTCAATACTGTATGCGTAAGGTCTTTTACCGCCCTTGGGGTGGATAGTAATTTGACCGTCTTTATTTCCGTTACAGCTCAGATTTGAGTTTATAATAGAATCAATAACCAATTCATCGGGTTGCGTAATATTGAAGGGCACTTCTGTTAAGCATCCGTTATCATCTGTAATATCAAAAACATAATTGGGACCTGCACACAAATTCCACGATTGATTGCTATTGGCACCGTACCCGTTCCAATCGAAAGTGTATGGAGGTGTACCGCCCGTAACATTAGCTGCTGCTCGGCCGCCACACGCCTCAAAACAAGTATCATGAGAAATGGTGAGGTTAGCGAGCAGTTCATCGGGTTGTGAAATAACGACAGGTTCAGGGTCGGTGGTACAGCCGAAGGAGTCGCGAACAATCACAACGTAATTATCGGCGGGAATACTGTCAAACAAACTGTTATTGGTTTGCCATGTATTACCATTGTCGATTGTGTATTCTAAAGGATTGGTACCACCTCGACCGAAGACTTCAATACGGCCTCCATTGTTGCCAAAGCAATCTAAATCGCGAGTTATTGCAGAGTCTAAAAATAAGGCGTCATTCGTATTAACGACGACTTCTACGGGTAAGGTTTGACAACCAAAATCATCGGTTACCTCTATGGAGTAGGTGTCGGGTTCTAAATTTTGAAATAGCGGGTTCAATTGGTAGGTGTTACCTGTATCAATACTGTATTGAAGGGGAGGTGCACCCCCTGTAGCATAAACTTCAATACTGCCGTTTTGTGCTCCAAAGCAGGTAACATCACTTATATCAATGCTGTCTCGAACAATTTCAGGCACTCCCGGGTCTAATATGGTATCTTTAACTCCCAAGCTCACACAACCGAGAGAATCTGTTGCCCAAGCCTCGTAGTAGCCGATGGAAAGGTTCTGAAAAACAGAGGAAGAATCATAAACGCCTGTGGAATCGAGGCTGTAGGCAAAATTGCCAAAACCGCCCGAGGCGTGAACTTCCAAGGTGGCATTGGAATCTCCGCAAACGGGTTTATCCCATGTAACACTGTCTACTGTTATTTCGCTAACCTCGACTAAAAAACTATCGGCAATTTGACAACCGCAACCGTCATCGTAAATCAAAGTGTAGAGGGTGGAAGTTTGGAAATCTCCAACGGTTAACGTCGGATTAAGGGAATTGGGATTATCCAAGCCTGTTGTAGGCGACCAAAAATAGCTGTCTGTACCGTTGGGGCAGGGAATCATACCCGTGGCGCCAAGGGTCATCGTGTCTCCGCGACACAGCATGGTATCAGGTCCCACATCAATGGTTTTGACAAATACAGTGACGGTATCAATATTTTTACATAGGTTACTTAGGTTTGAAGTAACTTCATATGTGGTGGTTTGAGTGGGGTTTACCCAAACATGCTCACCCAAGGTACCGGTAGTATCAGAAAAGTTTTGACCAAAAATCATACTGTCTCCTGAAATTACTCTCCACGAAAATGTGTCGCCTCCGGTAACATGTAAATTCACCGTATCATTAAAACCGCAAAGGGTATCATCGGGAACAAAAGTAGAGGGGATGGTTCTAATATCGAAGGAATAACTACCTATACCCGGCACAGGACATGCGTCGTCCTCGATATCAATGGTAAATGTTCTGCGATTTGAGTTGCCCTGTGTTGCTACCCAGCTGAAGCTAAAGGTTGCGGTATTACCGCTTGTTGTATTTACAGATGCACCGGGAAATACACTTTGGGCGTTTGAAGTTATTGTAATATTATCGCCATAGGTTTGATTGGGATGAAGTGAATCTTCGAAAATCACATCAAAGTTGATTACATCGCCTACACAAGCTGTAACTTCGTTGGAATCAGTTAAAGTTGCGGTTCCCGTAAAATTAGTAATTCCGCCGCTTGTCATGGCCGGAACTATATTTTGACAGTTTTGGATTACAAATTGAAACTCGCGGGATACACATCCCAATAGAGCTCCGTTTCTATATTCACAAACTTCAATTACCACAACATGCGAAGGCCCCGAGTTTACCATCGCGAGGGTTGGAGTAAAAGTCATTTGCCCGTTTGAGGAGTTGAATGTGTAAGCTGTTGGTCCAAGGTTGAAGGGGTCTGTAGGGTTTCCCGGAGTATAATTACCGTTTACGGGTTGAATAACCGAATAAACTAATGAATCACCGTCGGGTTCGGTAACAGCGGGGCTGAAATTCACCGGTTGACCTGCACAAACGTAAGGGATGGGTTGAGCGGCAAAAACAGGGGAGTTATTGCCGGGGCATGTTCCTCCAAAATTTGGAGCACCTGTGTTTTCAACCTCGTGATAGGTGGTATCGGAACAACCGTTGGCATCAAATATAATAAGTCTGTTTACGCCCGGTTCCAAATTATTAGCACTGTTAGAACCGGTAATAGGGCCATTGTTCCACCGATATTGAAAAGGAGGTGTGCCGCCTGTTACATTACCAACTGTTACCGACCCGTTGCTTGAACCACAATCAGTATCTGTTATTGATACGTTGGCCGGGCTTATCGGCGTGGAGGCAGAGGCAGGTAAAATTACAGTGGTATCCAATACACAACCCGATGCATCAATAATGGTAATTTCTGAAGTGTCGCTGCACAAGTCGGTTCTGACCAAGCCCGTGTCACCGTTATTCCAAATTACAGTGTAAGGTGAGTTTCCTCCGATAACCATAAGCTGAGCACTGCCGTCACAAGAGTTGTAGCATGATTTTGCTGTTGCACTGAAACTAAGATTTATGTTGGAGGACACAGAATCAATTACTACTGTGTCGGTTAAAGTACAATTTCCGGGACCTGTGACTTGAACCCAATAACTACCGGGGCATAAACCACTGATTTCAGAGTTGGTTTGAGCATTAGACCATAAAATGTTATAATTTGAAGTGTCATTACCTTGGATATTTACAGAGGCAATACCCCTGCAAGCGCCGCATCCCGCTGTCAAACCTGAAGCCTTTATTTTAAAATCATCAACGGGTTTCACTTCTTCTTGGTAAACAAATTTGCATCCTGTTGCATCGGTTATTTCTACTGCATATTTTCCGGCACAAAGATTTGTAAGGGTGTCATTGGTGTCGGCGGGGGTACCTGTACTCCATTGATAGCTGTATGGGGCAGAACCACCGCCGGGTGTAACAGTCAAACTGCCGTCACACGCACCGGGGCAAGTTTCATCTACTACTTGAATAGTACTCGCGTTTGGTCCGGTAGTTCCATTTGGAGTTGTATTTATACCAAAAGTTTTTTCCAGAGAACATCCGTTAGCATCTGTAACGGTTAATTTGTACATTCCTTGACAGAGATTATTCAGTTGCGGTGTGTTTCCGGGTGAAGGTGAAATATCCCAAACATAAGTATATGGAGCTGCTCCTCCTGTTACGTTTGAGGCGTCAATTGAACCATTGCATGTGTTGCATAAGGTGCTTGAAATAGATTCATTAATGTCAAGAGTATCGGGAGCTCCAATGGTTACACTATCTACAGCAGAACAACCACCGGCATCCGTAACAGTTAATTTATAAACACCTGGGCATAAATCATTTGCTGTTTGTTGGTCAGAACCCGAATTCCATCTGTAAGAATAAGGCGCTGCACCACCTGAGGCATTAACTTGAACGGAAGCATTGCAGGAATCGGCACATCCATTTTGCAAGGTGTTGAAATTAAGTGAGATATTCCCTCCTGAACCAATTGGGATTTGAATAGAGTCTTGACAACCGTTATTGTCAGTAACAGTAAAATTGTGATTTCCGGCACACAATGCGGAAACTTCAACTAAAGACTGTGAGGTGTTAATTGTTTGGCCGGCACCTTGTAAAGTAAAGGGTGCGGATCCTCCTGAAATTTTTACTTGAGCCTTTCCCGAACAATTTGTTCCACAATCAGAATTTAATTCAAATCCATTGGCGATTAACCGGGGTGGTGAATTGAGCTCAATTACTTTTTCTACTGAGCAGCTGTTGGCATCAGTTATTGTAACGATATGAGTCCCCGCACATAGACCGGATCGAGTTGATGTGGCATTTGCTCCGGTGGGAAATACCTGAACGTCTTGAGTGTTGTTTGGCCACTCGAATGTATAGGGTGCAATACCTCCGGAGGTTGTAACGGTTACACTTCCGTCGCAACTGTTGGCACATGTAGGATCCGTGCCGCTGATTGAAGCATTTATTGCTGATGATGATTGATTGTTTAATTGAGCTTCAATTCGGAATTGTGAACCGGTCATATTGCCTATATTGTTGTTGTTTCTACAACAAATTTGATAACCCATCGTCCATAATGAGCAAGGTGGCGTTAAATGAACAATTCCTTGATATGTGTATTCTTCCATGCCGGGCAAACTACCGTTTCCGCAACTGCTGAATGGTATCTGCGGCGGACACAACTGGGAAACTTCTACACCTGAAGAGCCAATTTGAGATAATGTCGCGTTTAAGGTTCCGCAGGGCGATGTGAATTGAATGTTAAGGTTGGGTCCCGGAGCGCTAACTCCTGAACAGTCCCTGAAAAGCTTTAATGTTATCATAAAAGAATCTTGCCCTACACACTGCCATTCAAAATTACCTCCCGAAAGATGCGAACTTTTTGCGCTCTTCGGGATTAGCAAAATAAAAATTGCATTTACAAGTAGTATAGAGCAAATTTTAAAGCGTTTCATAATATAATATTTTAGTAAATTCGCGTGTTAATAGAGTTGAAATCAATTATGGGTAATTTCTTGTAGTTATGTAGAAAAAAATGGGTTTTACTTTTGTGACTGATTTAATTTTGAAATGGTTGCCTCAATTCGTAATTATTTTGTTAATATTCTGAATTGGTCTCGTGAAGATTGCGTATATTCGTTCCATAATGCTTGAAGCAAGCAGGGTGTGTTTGGGAATTTCTTTCCCGTTCCGGGAAAAAACAATCAAAACCTATTTCATGTAATATGTTAAAGTTGAGGTTTTTAATTCTCTAAAACTTTCCGGTATCTTATTCGCATGGTATTTTTGGTAAAAATAGAATTTGGTATGAAATTTCTAACCCATAAATCAATTTAATTATTATGTCAAAATTATTTATAAACAAACTAAACGTCTTAGTTGCTCTCATCTCTGTTGGCTTTTTAGCCGCTTGCAGCAGTGATGATGAGGAAAAAAACATCCTTCAAGATGATCAAACTGTTTGGGTGGACAATGACATAGCTAAAAATAATCAGCGTGTTCATATTAAGAATGAAAAAATCAACCTGGGTGATGGCACTTCTACCGGAAAAAAAGCCGGTAAAAATGACCTTTCCGGAAACGGAAGTATAGCAACAATATCCGCTACAGATTGTACCTCAGGATGTTCAAGTGTTATTAATTATCCGCAAACCGGACATCTTAATATAAAGAACAACGAACATGTATGTATTACCTCTTCAGGTAGTTTTTCAGGTAACATCAACATTAACGGCGGTACACTTTCTATTTGCGGAGGTGTTCAATTGAACAACTTGAACATTAATAATGGAGGAGAAGTAATTGTGAATTCGGGGGCAACCTTTGCTCTTTCATCGCCGCTAAATGTAAATAACAATGCTAAATTTGTCAACTACTCCAAAGCAGGTGTTTCTGTCAGTGGAGGCATTAATAACAATAGTGTTTTTGAAAACTACGGTATTATAGATGTTTCAGGAAATCTCAATAACAACGGAAATAGCGATTTAACTATTGGATGTCGTATAAATGTTGCCGGTAACTTTCATCAAAACGGAGACTTTGATTTAGACGGCTATTTAAATGTAAACGGTACTGTTCATTTTAATAACCCCACCGGATCCAATGATTTTTTTGAAGGTTCGCTTATTTCTTGCAACAACATTTTTATAAACTCTACCCTTAACGGGTTGGGAAACAGCTATTCTAAAATTGATATTGCTTCCTCAACTACAATTAACGGTAATGGAAATGTTCAAGGTTTATTGGATATTTGTGATGCAAATGGTATTAACACCAATAACGGCACGCTCGCTTCCACAGTAACATTATGTGAAGCTTTTATCCCAGAAGACGGCAATTGCAAGCCTCAAAGTGGAACTCCCGAAGAAACGGACTTAATTTTAGTAGCCGACGTTGACGCGCCCGTAGTTCCCGGAACTAATGATAAATTGAGCGCTACTTCCATTCAAATAATCGGGAATTACGGTTATGTAAGTTGGCACTTGAATGAAGGCCCTCAAGATTATGCAGGACTCATTGAGGTGTATGATATTTCTAACCCTACCAATCCTCAAATCATTTCGGCTATTTGGTCAACAGATATTGATTTCAACCATGTTTATGTTGACCCGAACGGGTCGGCTGCAAATAGGAAGTTTTGGGTTGCGGGAAGTAGAAATGTAAACTCGGGAGGTTTAGATTCGCCCGGGATGTTGGCTGAATTTGATTTAACTAATGAGATTTTTACCAATGAATCTTTTGTACAAACAGATTTACCTGCTTTTTCCGGAAACTGTGTAGTAGAAGAAAACAACGATTTATTAATGGTTTCGGGAAATACAGGTGGTGCCTTGACAAGTTTGAATAGAACCACACAAGTATTAGATATCAAGAAAAGTGAAGACGGCCTCAAGTACTTAAGTAAAGATAACGGCAAATTGATCATGCTCAAGCAAGGGAATCCAAGTTCTGAGCTTCAAGTTTTCAACTTGCCTGCAACAAGTTTTGGTTCACCTGTTAACACAATTCAAGTGGGGCCAATTACCCCGGCAGACGGTAAAAACGTTGCGTACTTGAAAGATGATTACGCTTATGTAGCGACCGGTTCAGAAGGGTTGAAAGTTTTTGATGTGAATACAAGTTCATCAACTCCTGTTCACAATTACAACTCAACCCTTCCGGGTTTAGTAAACGGTGTTTCAACAGATGCTGAATATGTTTATATCGCCAACGGTGAATCCGGGTTGCATATTTTAGATAAATCCGATTTCTCATTCTTTGGAAATTATAGCTATACCGGCTCTGCCAACTTTACCGCAGCCGATAATGACTTTATATTTGTAGCTAATGGCATTGGCGGCATCAAAATTATCAGAAAAGACTAATCAAGCCCCGGTTTCCACCTTGTGTATAACGGGAATCTGAAAAGATTCCCGTTTTTTATTCTAGTGTAATGACTAATAAGAAAGGTTATAAGAATTTGTTGTCATTTTCATCTTTAGGCAACGCGAAATTTGCAGGCGTAGCCTAAGTTACGGCTAAAAGTGTTAACACAGCATAAGGTGAAAAGGGCGTCAAATTCATAAGCTTTTTTACCGGTCAGCACACTAGGCCGCGATCGGTAAAAAAAGATTAAACCATTAAGGTTGTTTCCCAAATTTGGGGTGATCTAAAAAAACAATCACGGTTAATTTTACCACGCATTTTATCAATGAATGAATGAGGTGAGAATTAAAACTGCTCCAAGCCGGGTACGGCCGGGTGTTGTTAAAAGCGGAATGTTTAAAAAATAACCGGTCTGGTTAATTACTCGACAGCCGAATGCTTGACCTTTGTGCAAAGCATTTAATTTGTGCGATTATGAAGAACATAACGGCTTTTTTTATTCTGTTTCTTTTGATTACAACCGGCTGTGTGCCCGTGAAGCAATTAAAAGAGTTACGCGAAAAATACGAAAATTGCGACGAGCAAAGGAATTTTCTATCAGGTGAAACCGACCGACTCAGCTCTGAAAATACCGAGCTGAAAGCAGAAATAGAAAGATTACAGTCTCAGGTGGATAATATGATTACCGACACGGCTTCAACCGCAAAGAAATATCGTGAACTCAAGCATGAGTTTGACCGATTGCAAACCATGAATGAGGAGTTAAGGCAATCTTCTGAACAGTCTAAACGCGCCTCTGAAGCTGAAAACAAAAAGTTGATGAGCAAGTTAATGAAGATGCAGAATGACTTGCAAGAAAAAGAGGATCGTCTTAAGCTTTTGGAAAAAGAACTCAACCAAAAAGAGGCTGATTTAAGCAAGTTACAAGATGAGCTCATAAGGCGTGAGGCGCGTGTAAAAGAGTTGGAGGAATTGATTACTCAAAAAGACGAGGCTGTTAAGTCATTGCGTGATAAAGTAAAAAATGCACTAACGGGCTTTGCCGATAAAGGCATTACGGTAGAGCAAAGAAACGGACGTGTTTATGTTTCTATGGAGGCCAAACTATTATTTTCCAGCGGTAGCACTAAGGTTGGTAACGAAGGAACTACAGCCGTCATTGAATTGGCTAAGGCATTAGAAGAAACACAGGATATTACCATTTTAGTTGAAGGTCATACAGATAGTGACCCCATCAAAACAAGCTCCATTCAAGATAACTGGGATTTGTCGGTAAAACGAGCTACATCCGTAGTGCGCATCATGTTAGGGAATAGTAAAATCAAGCCCGGGATTTTAACCGCAGCAGGTCGTGGTGAATTTTTTCCCGTAGCTGAAAACGATACACCTGAGGGGAAAGCGAAAAACCGCAGAATTGAAGTGATTCTTACACCTGATTTGGATAAGCTATTTCAAATCTTAGAAGAAAATGCAGAGGCTATTTCAAATCCTTAAATTCCGAGTAACTGCTTGTGCAACGCGCTCGCCGTCCATTGCAGCCGAAACAATTCCGCCCGCATAACCCGCCCCTTCACCACAAGGGAATAATCCTTTAATTTGAGGGTGTTCGCAAGTTTCACTATCTCGCGGAATACGCACGGGAGAGCTGGTTCTACTTTCCGTAGCCAGTATTTGAGCGTCGTTTGTCAGGTAGCCCTTCATTTTTTTGTCAAATTGCCTGAATGCATCTTGCAATCGGGCTCTTATAAATTTGGGAAGCGCTTCATGCAGTGGCTTGGACACAACGCCGGGGATATATGAAGACTTATTTAACTCGGGAGAAAGTTTGTTATTGACAAAATCTAACAGCCTTTGCCCGGGTGCCGTTTGGTCGTTCCCCGCCAATTCACACATTTTTTTCTCAATATGTTGTTGAAAGCGCATAAACCTCAAGGGTCCCGAGGATTTGAAACCGGGAATATCATTTTCCTCTACTTGCACCACAATTCCCGAGTTAGCATAACGCGAACTTCGCGTTGAAGTAGACATCCCGTTCATCACCACTTCTCCCCGTGCTGTGGCTGACGGAACTATTTGTCCGCCCGGGCACATGCAAAAAGAGTAAACGCCTTTATCGCGAACTTCATGCACTAAACCGTATGAGGCGGCCGGTAAATCCCTGCCTCTATTAGTGCCGCAATTGTACTGCAGCGAGTCAATTAACCGTTGCGGATGCTCAACCCGCACACCTAAAGCAAAAGGTTTGGCTTCAATCAACACATTTCTTTTATGCAGTTTTTCAAAAATATCTCTTGCCGAATGTCCCGTGGCTAAAATGAGATGAGCAGCTTTAACAACTTCGTTATTTGTCGTTTTTACCCCTTGAAAAACATTGTTTTCTATAATGAAATCGTTGATACGCGTATCAAACCTCACCTCGCCGCCGCAACGTTCAATAGTTTCCCTCATTTTGGTTACTATTTTGGGCAATTTATTAGTTCCAATGTGTGGGTGCGCATCAATCATAATTTCATCACTTGCTCCGTGACTTACAAATATGGACAGTATCCGTTTCAAGTCTCCCCGTTTGGTGGAGCGGGTGTACAGTTTTCCGTCAGAGAATGTTCCTGCCCCACCCTCTCCAAAGCAATAGTTTGAGTCGGGATGAACGATGTGTTTCGTGTGCAGTTTACTAATGTCTTTGCGCCGCTCTTTCACAGGTTTGCCGCGTTCCAGTATCACGGGTTTTATTCCGTTTTCAATCAACTTGAGCGCAGCAAAATATCCGGCCGGCCCGGCACCTGCTACTATTACTTCCTTTGCTGCGGAAACATCTTGATAATAAACAGTTTCAAAGTCAATATGAGTTTCAATATCAAGCGGTTTATCGCTCACCCTGCATTTGAGTCTGATGAGGGGTGATTTACCGCGAGCGTCAATAGATTTGCGCACTATGGAAAACTCAATGTCTTCAATACCTGTTTTTTCGGTCAGAACCGTTTTCAACTTCTGTAAATCACCGGCATCTTCCGGCCTGAGCGCAACTTCAATATCCTTTTGCATAATCATTTGCAAAGTAACAACATTTGCTGTTGCCACCTCTCGAAATATCATGGGGTTCTGACCAAAAGACGAGCAGCTCAATTATTTTTATTTACTTTTGACCGCATATATTCTGTGTAGCTCAACACCTGTTTGATTAAGATATTTAAAAACAAAGAATTATTTTAACGGCTTATTATATGAAAAAAAATTCTGCATTGTATTGGTGTTTTTTATGGTTGTGGCTCATTGCCGGTCAAACTGCAATGGCACAAGAAAACAGGCGCGAAGGATATATAAAGGCAAAGAGTGAAGTTGATGCCGGTGCATTATTGAAATTGCAAAAAAGGCTCAGTGAGCAGAGGCGCAAAGACAGTTTAAAAATTGAAGCTTTTCAAAGCGAACATGGTGAAGAAGCAGTATATCAAGAGCTCGACGATGGTACTATAATCATGCTTGTAGGTTTTGAAAAAAACGGAACCCCGATTTACGACCAAACCGACAATGTCAATGCCTCTATAACATCAAATACCACTACCGTGAGACCAGGGGGGGCAGCAGGCTATAATCTAACGGGCAGCGGTATAGTAGCCGGTATTTGGGACGGCGGTTTAGTTAGGGCTACTCACCAAGAGTTTGGGAACCGGGTTACTTTACAACAGGGAGGAAACAATAGCAGTCACGGCACGCACGTAGGAGGAACGATAGCTGCAGCCGGTGTGAACCCGTCTGCTGAGGGAATGGCGCC
>CAJXMT010000004.1 GCA_913056155.1 uncultured Cryomorphaceae bacterium | reverse complement strand
AGCTGAAATCGTTTCATCTACATCTATCGAGTCGTTTGTATTCATTTCAATACGGGTTACGGTAGAGTCATTTTGACTATCATAAACCGTAACAAAATATATACCCTGTGATAATCCGGTAACTTGAGCTTGGGTTTCTTCTGTACTCCACAGATAAGTATATGGTGCCACACCACCCACAACCTGCTCCACCGTTACGGCGCCATTACTGTCACCGGGGCATTCAACGGCATCAACATTCAATACGGGTAAAGGCTTTTCACCGGTATGATAAGTGGCATTAATCACATTGCCGTTTTGGTCATCGGCAGCGATTTCCAAAAGTGTGTAATCAGCATTTTTCTCAAACCAATTGTAGCTGTATGTAGTAAAAGCCGTGTCAAATAAAGGTAATTCTGTGCGCCCGATTACCGGGAGTTGCACAATTGCCTTTACATCAATAACAAAATCCAACTTAACATATTGACGAATAGTTTGTGCATATTCTCCGGCAGGAGTTTTAAGGCTGCCGTAAGCATCAAATTCAGAAAAAGTTTGCACATCTAAATCTATAATTACCGAGTCAGCCTCCGGCACGGGAGAAGGAATTGTTTGTGAGCTCATGTTGCTTTCTGTAAATGTACTGCCGAGTGTGGAGGGGAAATTGAGCACAGTGGAAGGCTCCTCAAACATAAATGGAACAGAAACTCCAAAATCATCTCCCGCTCCTGCCATTCCCAGTACCAGGAGGTTACTATCTGTTTTTTTTATGAAGGCCTCACCTAAAATATATGGCAAAACAAAATCAGCATCGGGAAATTGTGCTCCGTCGGGATATTGTTGCGGGTCGCGAAAAACAATCGAATCATATTCATGCACGTTTAATGAGCTGTAATCCCAGTCTTGCGCTTGTGCAGAACCTCCTGAAATAGTAAGCCCTATTGCAGCAGTATCGCGAAAAACGGGAACTACATCGCCCATTACTCCAAAGTCAGCGGAGTCCACCGTGATTTGAGCATGAGCACTTGCGCAAAGGACCGGAAATAACAAAAAAGTAAGTAATGTTTTTTTCATAGAACAGTTTGTTTAATAATTTGGCAAATTAATCAAAGTTTTGCAAGTCGTGCAACTTTTTATAGGTTTTATTCAGAGCCAACAGTTCATCGTGCGTTCCGGATTCAATAATTTCACCGTTATTAAGTACAATGATTCTGTTTGCATTCCGGATTGTTGACAACCGGTGGGCAATCACTAAAGATGTGCGATTTTTCATCAAATTATCCAGCGCTTCTTGAACGAGTTTTTCTGATTCGGTGTCTAAAGCAGATGTAGCCTCGTCTAAAATCAAAATAGCCGGGTTTTGAAGAACAGCCCTGGCAATACTGAGCCTTTGTTTTTGACCGCCGCTCAGTTTATTTCCTCCATCACCAATATTGAAATCGTATCCCCCGTCAAGGTTCTGAATAAAATCATGCGCATTGGCTACTCGGGCGGCATTGACAATTTCATCACGCGAGGCTCCCGCTTTACCGAAGGCGATATTACGCGCAACTGTATCGTTAAACAAAATACTTTGTTGGGTGACAATTCCCATTTGAGCTCGAAGTGATTTTACTTCAATATCTTTAATGTTTACACCATCAAAGTAAACGGCTCCTTGAACGGGGTCGTGGAACCGGGGAAGCAAATCGGCCAAAGTGCTTTTGCCGCCGCCTGAAGGACCTACAAGTGCTACCGTTTCACCGCGTTGTAAAGTGAAGTTTATATTTTTCAGAACCAGTTCATTTTGATATTTAAAGTGCAGGTTTCGCATTTCCATTTTCTCTTGAAACACTTTCACTTGACGAGCATCTGTTTTGTTGATGATTTTATCATCTGCCAGTAGTATGTTATTGATTCTATCCATACTCGCAGAACCTTTTTGAACGTGATAAGAGGCGTTTGAAAGCGATTTAACCGGATTGATCAGTTGTGCAAAAAGAGCTAAATAAGCCATAAAAAAACTGGGCTCCAAACTACCGGTAAATACTAGGTTGCCCCCGTAAATAAGCACTGCCACGACCACAATAATGCCCATCCACTCGCTGAGCGGTGAAGCCAGATCACGTTTGCGGTACATGCGAATCATGGTTTGTGTATAGTCGTTGTTGAAGGTTTTAAACCTTTGGCTTGAAGTGTTTTCTGCATTAAAGGCTTTTATAATTCGCATTCCCCCCAAGGTTTCTTCCAAAATACTGAGTAAGTGTCCCATTTTATCTTGTCCCTCAGCTGAGGTGCGTTTAAGTGATTTCCCTATGCGCCCAATAATAAGACCGGCGACGGGCAGCAAAATAAAAATAAACAAGGTAAGACTCGGACTTAACGTCAATAATACGGCAACGAACATGATGATGGCTATTGGCTCGCGAAAGACGGACTCCATAGAGGCCATAACGCTCCACTCCACCTCCTGCACATCATTAGATGCTTTGGCCATCACGTCGCCTTTGCGCTCTTCATTAAAGTAGCTGAGCGGCAACATGAGTATTTTATCGTAAATATTATTGCGTAAATCTCGAACTGTTTTATTGCGCACTACGGCCAGAAAGTACATGGCTAAATATCTGAATAAATTTTTCAAAGTGGTCATCACAACCAGTATCAAGCAAATGTAGAACAGCGCCTCAACCTTATCGGTTTGATCAATCATAACTGTTAGCTTGTAATACAAAAATTCTTTGGCGTTGCTGAAGGTGAAAGCTCCGGGATCGTTTTTCAATATTTCACCGGCTTGGTTTTCGGTTCTGAATAAAACTTCAAGAACGGGTATTAATAAACCCAATGAGAATATATTAAAGACCACCCCCGCGATATTAAACACCACGTTAAGAAGAGCATAACCTTTATACCGTGCAGCTAATGAAAGTATTTTAAAAAAGTTTTCCACCTGTTTTTACTTCAGTTTTCTCAAGTGCAAACGTAATACCTTTTCTATCATCAAGAGCGGCCTGCCTCAGGTTAATGCCGGAATTCAAAAACGGGCTTAAATATGTGAGCTGAAGTTCTGTTGAGGAGAATACAGAAGGAAGTACAAAAATGATTTAGTTTCAGCTTTCAAATGTAATTCAAACTCCATACGAAATATTTAAAATAACAGGGTTTTAAGAATTGACAACATGATCGTACTTCATTTCTTTTATTTCAAATTGCCTTTTTTTGGGATCAAAAACTCGGCAGGCATCTATAGGTTTGGCATAAATATGCAGCGTCATTGCCCTTTGACCGGCCGGATTCACAATTTTATGCACACCCATTCCGTCATTCATATAAGAAATTTCGCCCGGTTTTAGATTGCAGGAGTGCGTTTGCTTTAAAATTCCGTTATCTCCCGGTTTCAATCGTACTTCATTTACTGTGCCTTCAATTTGATAGACCCAACAGTCTTGACCACCATGACCGTGAATGGGTGTTTCGGCTTCCCGATCCCAACATAATAACAGCAGTTCATAATCATCTGTACGGAGAATACAATTTCGGGTATATCCTTCATTAGACCAAGTGGCAAATTCTTGAAAAGAATCGGGTAATAAATCGAGTTTCCTGATGATTTTACCTCTTTCTTCTTTTTTAGCATTATCAAGTTTGCGGGCAAGTGCCTCAATTGTTGTTATAGATTGATTTTTGTTGTTGTCGAGAGTTTTCATTCGTTTCATTTTGACGCCACAACACTTCACACCAAATAATGTAAAGCAGCAACGCTTCTATTTTCAAATATTACAAAGGTAATTGACTGAAAGAATTTTTACAAGTGTTTTTGACTATTCATTCCTTTTCTCCTATCAAACCGCAATAAAAATAATTTTGGGCATGAAGTTCATTCATTTAATTCATGTATTTATGGAGTGTTATACTGACATAAATGGTAATCGGCTCGAGAATTTTGGGGAAGTCTCGAATAAAATGATTTAGTTTGCCTGATAAATTCTTGATATGATAACTAAGCTCATTGCACTTGCCCTTTATGTAGGAATTTTATTCTTTATAGGTATTGTTGCTTCACGCCGGATCAAAAGCATGAGTGACTTTTACTTAGGAGGCAAAAAAATAGGATATTGGGCCGTAGCGTTTTCTGCACGAGCTACAGGCGAATCCGGGTGGTTACTCATTGGGCTTACAGGCATGGGCGCACTGGCCGGTTTTTCAACCTATTGGGTTGTGGTGGGAGAAGTTTTAGGTGTAACCATATCTTGGTTTTTAATGGCTAAAAAATTCAAACGAAATACGGATGAATACGACTCGATTACCGTCCCGGATTACTTGGAAAGCCACTTTAAAAGCTCCTCACATACGTTGAGGGTATTATCTGCCACGATTCTATCTGTTTTCGTTATTATTTTTGTTAGTTCACAAATTGATGCCACCGGAATTGCCTTTGAATCCATGATAGGTTTCAATTATTATTGGGGGGCTCTACTCGGGTTTTTGATTGTACTGATATACATTTTTATAGGTGGATTTGTAGCGGTTGTTTGGTCTGATTTATTTCAGGGCTTACTCATGTTTTTCGGCTTGGTTCTATTGCCTATAGTTGCCTTTTTTAGTTACGATCACGGGGGATCTGTTGTTGAGGAACTCAATCAAATTGACCCCACCTTAACCCAAGTGTTTGGGGTTTATGAGGACGGTTGGCTCAACTTTTTTACCATCATCGGCTTTTCAATGATCGGGCTCGGATTTTTGGGTTCTCCCCAAGTTTATTTGCGATTCATGTCTATAAAAAATGAAAAAGAAATCGATAAAGGACGTTGGGTGGCTGTAGTTTTTACTTTGCTTACAGATGCAGCAGCAGTTTCAATAGGTATTTTAGCACGTATTATTTTCACTTCACACGGAGATGACCCGGAAACCATTTTTGGAACAGGAGCAACAGATGTTTTAAGCATGATGGTGGAGGGATTTTTACCTTTTATAGTCGTAGCGATTTACGTAGCTATAGTGTTAGCTGCAATTATGTCAACCATAGACTCCTTGCTTGTATTGGCTTCGAGTGCGATTGTTCGCGATTTTTATCAAAAAATTTTTCGGCCGGACTTGAAAGATCATGAGCTCACGAAAATATCGAGATGGGTTACCTTAGCTATGGCCGTGTGCGCGTTAATTCTAGCACTCTCTATTGCTGTGCTCTCACCTGAAAGACAAGTGTTTTGGGTAATCATTTTTGGCTGGTCAGGAATTGCAGCAACATTTTGTCCCGTTATTATTTTATCGTTATTTTGGAAGGGTTACTCAGAACAGGGAGCCATTGCTTCTATGATTACCGGTTTTTTATGCGTCCCGTTTTTTAAATTTGTGATGCATGACCTCGACGAATTCGGCATTTACTTTGAAAAAATGGACGTTCTTTTCCCCGCATTTGTTATAGCCATGTTGGCCGGTTTTACTTTCTCCAAACTCTTTCCCCCTAGAAAACACAATTCCTCGTAATACAATTTCGGCTTGAGGTATGTCTGAATCGAAGATCAAACAAGGCATTTTCAACAAATACAAAAAAATCGGCCATTCAAAATAGCAAATTGTATTATACCGTTTCATCGAGTATCCTTGCAATCCTGATAACAATCACAGTTTTTTAAAATGACTACTTTTGTAAGTTTAAACTACTTTGTAGTGCTTATCCTTTTCGTTGGATGCCGAGCGATCTAAAATCTCGCGTGAAGAGATGAAAACTGAGAAAAAACGTTTTGAAAAAAATTAAGCTCATATCAGCCATTGCCGTACTATCATTTGGGGCTTTTTTAGGAACAGCGCTTACCATATCACTTTTGGATATTAGGTGGAGCAACAAACTTTTCGTTGCCAATTTAATTTTAGGCTTAATTTTAGGCTACTTGATTTACAGAAAACAAGACCTTTCAAAACCGGAACTTCTATTAGCTGCACTTGCGGGAATCATCTATCTTGTTTTTGCCGTTGTTTTCAACTTTTACTCGGCTTAATGCCCTCATATACCCATTGTCCCAAATCATATATATACTTTTGCATCAAAGCATTTGAAACGTATTTATGACATTGACCCAACTTCATTACGTAATAGCCATTTCCGAAACAGGCAGCTTTGTTGATGCTGCCGACAAAACGGGAGTGACTCAACCCGCTCTCACCACACAGGTAAAAAATCTTGAAGGAGAACTTGATACCGTTATTTTTGATCGAACTAAAAAACCCGTTGTTCCAACGGAAATCGGACATCGTGTTATTGATCAGGCTCGTAAAATTATTCATGAATCCAAAGTTATCTCAGATTTAGTAAACGAACATCGCAACATATTGGAAGGCACGTTAAAACTGGGAATAATTCCAACTGTTTCGCCCTACTTACTTCCTCACTTCATCCACCGCTTTACCAAAGCCTATCCTGATATTCACTTGCACGTGAAAGAAATGATCACGGAAGACATTGTGGACAGCTTAAAAAACGGAAGTTTAGATGCGGGAATTATTGCCACACCAATTGAAGCCGGAAACATTAGATCAATGCCATTATATTATGAAAAATTTTTCGGTTATGTCTCTCAGGAACACCCTTTGTTTTTCAAGAATCACTTAACACCTTCCGATTTAAACCAGAGCGATTTATGGTTACTCAAAGAGGGCAACTGCTTTAGGGATCAAGTGGTCAATATTTGCGCAGAGGCCGAAAATGACAAATCTAAGAGCGGGTTTAAATATGAGAGCCATTCCATTGAAGCACTGATGAGAGTGGTGGAAATGAAAAACGGAGTTACCCTTATTCCCGAATTGGCAGCGAAAAATCTTACCGGCAAGAAAAAAGAAATGATTCGGGAGATCCCCGAGCTCAATCCCGTTCGTGAAATTAGTATTGTAGTGCGGAAACAATACCTGAAAAAAAGATTTGTTGAGCGCCTTCGAAAAAATATTATTTCCAATATGCCTGAAAGTATGACTGACAAACCACATGGCATCCTTATAGACCCCAATGTAAAGTTGTAAAATCAACTTTACTGCAAAATAAATCTCATGACTGAACTTCACTTATTCAATTCCAAAACAAGGCAAAAAGAAAAATTCCAACCCCTTGTCCCTTCCCGAGTAGGGATGTATGTTTGCGGCCCAACTGTGTACGGAGAGCCCCACTTGGGACATGCTCGAAGCACAGTATCTTTTGACATTGTATTTCGATACCTGCAATATTGCGGTTACAAAGTGAGATACGTACGAAACATCACGGACGTAGGACATCTTGAAAACGATGCTGATGAAGGAGAAGATAAAATTGCCAAAAAAGCACGTCTTGAAGCATTGGAGCCAATGGAAATCGTTCAACAATATACCATAGAGTACCACAACAGAATGCGTGAACTCAACTCCCTTCCACCCTCTATTGAGCCCACGGCCAGCGGCCATATTATTGAACAAATTAATATCGTAAAAAAAATTCTCGCCAACGGCTACGCGTACGAAAAAAACGGCTCTGTTTATTTTGATGTTCTCAAATATGCCAAAGACTTCCCATACGGAGAACTCTCAGGGAAAAAACTCGAAGATATGTTAGAGGGAACCCGCGATTTAGATGGTCAAACCGAAAAGAACAACAACGTGGATTTTGCACTATGGAAAAAAGCCAAACCCGAACATATTATGCAATGGGAATCCCCATGGAGCAAAGGTTTTCCCGGCTGGCACCTTGAGTGCACCGCCATGAGCACCAAATATTTAGGGGACAGGTTTGACCTCCACTGCGGCGGTATGGACCTTCAGTTTCCCCACCACGAAGCAGAAATAGCCCAAAACAACGGAAGCTGTGGTCATGAACCCTGTAATTATTGGATGCATAACAACATGCTTACCATCAACGGTCAAAAAATGGGTAAATCCTTGGGGAACTTCATTACACTTAGGCAACTTTTTAGCGGAGACCATGAGCTCCTGCAACAAGCCTACCACCCCGGTACCGTTCGTTTTTTTATGCTGCAAGCGCATTACAGAAGCACCTTGGACTTCTCCAATGAAGCACTTCAGGCAGCCGAAAAAGGTTTAAACAGACTCATGAAAGCCGTTGAGTTATTAAGCAAAATGAAACCCGAAAACGAAAATTCCCGCGACTTCAACTTTGCCGATTTTAAATCGAGATGTACAAGCGCCATGAACGACGATTTTAATACACCTATTCTTATTTCACAACTTTTTGAAGGAGCTAAATTTATTCAGAACCTCAATTCAGGAAAAGCCGGTATGGAAAAAGAAGAGTTTGAGAACTTCAAAAACTTCTTTGAAGAAATGACCTTTGACGTATTAGGTCTCATCCCTATTCAAAATAACACCGACACCAACGATGAAACAGTGGAAGGGTTGATGGAATTAATTATCAACCTTCGCCTAAGAGCCAAACAATCTAAAGACTTTGATACCGCTGACGCGATAAGAAATCAACTAACCCGAATGGGTATTGAAATAAGAGATAGCAAAGAAGGTACAACTTGGGACAAAAACATCCCCCAACAATAAACTCAATTTATATTTTTAATTTATAACGTCATTTATTGACTAAAAAGTCCGTAACAAGTATGTAAATCAAAAACACCCCTTACTTTGGGTTGAAAGTGCCTAAAATTAACCCTTACTTTGGTGTGTTTTTTAGGAATATAACCCTTAACCGGGTAAAATTATTGCCTTCGCGGGTAAAATAGAGCCATGTTTGATCGCACCCCAATAAAAGAACTCGAAAATTGGAAAAAATCACTCGACCGCAAACCACTCGCAATACGAGGTGCCGGGCAAGTGGGCAAAACAACCCTGGTGAATTAATTCGGCAAACAATTTAAACAATACATATACCTCAACCTCGAACGACCTCAAGACGCGAAAATATTTAGAAACCCACAAAACCTCGACCAACTCATCAAGCGCATATTTTTACAACAAAAAATGCAGCACGACCTCATACACGACACCCCCTCTTCATTGACGAAATACAAAAACAACCTGAAGTAGTAAACCTATTTCGCTATTTCAAGGAAGAAAAGCCGCAATTAGCCGTAATAGCCGCAGGGAGTATGCTCGAAACCCTATTAGGGAAAAACCTAATCTTTCCCGTTGGCAGAGTTGAATATAAAGTATTACGCCCCATATCATTTGAGGAATACTTGATTGCAATGAACCAAAACAACTGCTTAATGAATTTGGAACCATCCCCTGTGAAAAATATGCCGAGCAAGCACTAATTGATGCATTTCACGAATATGCCCTATTGGGAGGAATGCCCGAAATCATAAAGCATTACCGCAAACACCGCGGCATTACCAAACCGGGCACAATATATGATTCCCTAATCACCTCCTACCTGCAAGACGCGGAAAAATACGCCAAAAACAACGGTCAGCTTCAAATGATTCGCTTTGCCATACACCGGGCCATGAGAAAAGCAGGAAAACGAAATACCGTTCGCCAATTCGGGAACTCTGAATACCCCTCAAAAGAGGAAAATCCTGATTGAAAAAGGTTTAGGGCTAACTTATCAATCACGAAATAAGCGAATATATTTAAAGCCACTCATAGCATTGAACCTTATTGAATTAAACATAATATAAAAAGCAAACAACAACGGTATCAAATCACGGCTGAAGAATTGAAATTGCTTAAATGACTAATTACCAAATTGGAAACTTGAAACAATCTTCAAATTTTAAACAGTTTTAAATAGATCCTCAAACCGGGAGGGGTAATCAATTTTTTCATCTAATTTTGCAGCGTCTCACAGGGGTGCTTTCAAAAAAGAAGGCTGAGATTATACCCGCGTTCTTTCGGGAACGGGACCTGATCCGGGTAATGCCGGCGTAGGGATTTTCGTGCAAAATGCACAACTTTAATACTTAAAACCAAACGGAAATTTACCCCGGTTTCCCTAAACAACTATTCATTATGAATAAATTAGGAAAACTGTTTTTGATGTTTGGATTGATGAGCGGCTTTACCTTAAGCAAGGTCAATGCACAAGAGTCAACTCCAAAAGGCACATTGTACGGAAAAGTACAATCCGTCACAAATGAACCGTTGCCGGGTGCAACGGTATTAATAATGGGTACCAAATTAGGTGTCGCTGCTGATGAAAACGGCAACTATGAACTCACCAAACTCAAGCCGGGTGACTATGATATTATGTTTTCATTTATAGGCTTCAAGCCTGTAGAAAAAACGGTGACCGTTTCCGGTAAAACAGAGCTGAATGTTACCTTGGAGCATACGGGATTTGTAAGTGAAGAAGTCACCATTATGGCTGTTAGAGCCGAAGAGGATGAACCTGTTTCCCAAACAACCCGAACCCGTGAAGAAATTGAGCAAAAATTTCAAGGTCAAGACGCGGGATTTTTGCTCGAAGAACTATCCCCTTCCATTGTAACTTATACCGAGAGTGGAGGTAACTTTTCTAATTACGGCGGGTTTCGGCTTCGGGGGATTGATCAAACACGCATCAACATGACGCTCAACGGCGTGCCTCTCAATGATATGATTGATCAAGGTGTGTTCTTCTCCAATTTTACAGATTTCGGCAACAGCATTGAGTCTGTTCAAATACAGCGCGGTGTAGGAACAAGTTCCAACGGAACCTCATCTTATGCAGGCAGCATTAACTTTG
Source organism: uncultured Cryomorphaceae bacterium (assembly GCA_913056155.1). Lineage (GTDB taxonomy): Bacteria > Bacteroidota > Bacteroidia > Flavobacteriales_G > Salibacteraceae > Salibacter. The sequence goes on along the minus strand of CAJXMT010000004.1, from coordinate 26,671 downwards.
AGTCAATTAATGTTTACGATACTGTGCCAAGTACTGAGATTCAACTCACCGGCGGCTCATTTAACACCATGCGTGCAAGTGCTGAAGTAAACACCGGAAAAATGGATAATAACTTTGCTTTTTACGCGCGCTACGCTCAAATAGAAAGTGACGGTTATCGTTATAATTCCGGAACAAGTTCAAAATCCTTCTTTTTATCGGGAGCTTATTTTGCCAAAAGACACACTTTCAAGTTCACCGGTTTTGTAGGGCGTTCACAAAATCAATTGGCATATACTCCCGTTGCTTTAAGCGATATCAAAAACGACCCGCGCACCAACTATATTTCGCCCAATGATCAAGATGACTTTGGCCAATGGATGACCCAATTGCAACACAATTTTCAAATTAACAATCAAACTTCATTAGTAAACACCCTTTACTACAATGGCGCGGGAGGTGACTTCCCGTTTGGTTATGAAGATGAAAACGGTCAATTTACTCAAATCAATTACCCGTTGTACAACAATCATTTTGGTGCCATGTCTCAATTGAATCGCGAATCAAAAACAGGAAAAGCCAAAATGAATGCCGGCGTGCATGTTTCGTCATTTCACCGCCAAAATGTAGAGCAAATCGTTCCTAATTATGACAATCCGTATTACGATGACCGCTCTCAAAAAGATGAATTTTCAGCATTTGTAAAAGGCAAGCAAAAACTCGGCAAGTTTACGTTGTTTGGCGATGTGCAGGTGCGAGGTGTTGAACTCTCACTTGAACCCGATGCGGCGTTTTTAGGTTCTGACCAAAACATACCTGACAGGCAATGGCTTTTTATAAACCCAAAAGCAGGAATAACTTATAGCGTTAATGACAGGCTGGATGCTTATGCCTCGATAGGAAGAACGGGTCGCGAACCCACGCGATTTGATATTTTGGGTTCCACTCAAATAAATCCGGGAAATATTGCTTTAGCACAAAATGTTAATGCCGTAAAGCCGGAGTATGTGAATAATTTAGAAGCCGGAATTAAGTCAAGAGGTAAAAATGTAGCAGTAAATGCCAATGTATTTTACATGCAGTTTGAAAATGAAATAGCTCCCATTGGCGAGTTTATTCCCGAGGGTTTTGTTCAGGTTTACAAAAATCAAGAATCGAGTTATCGTGCCGGTATTGAGCTTGATTACAGCTGGGATATTTTACACTTTTTACGCCTTTACGGTAATGCTACTTGGATGCAAGCACGCATATCACAATACAGCCCGGAAGGAAGTGATGAGGTTTTTGAGGACATTACGCCTATTTTGAGTCCGGAGTGGAATGTGCAAACCACACTTGAAGCTGAGGCTGTAAAAGATTTATTTATTTCGATCAGAACCCGATACCTCAGTGAGAGTTTCACTGAACTCACTAACAATAGAGATTTTATTGTTCCCGAATCCTTTATCACTGATTTAGGCCTGCGATGGAAGTTTTGGAAACAACACTCATTTAGTGTACGTGTAAACAACATTTTTGATGAGTTATACTACACAAACGGTGTACCTGTACAAACGGAAAGCGGTATGCAACCCGGTTATTTTGTGCAGCCGCCAAGGCATGTTTATGCTACACTGAATTTGAAATTTTAATGACTTTTTTATCCTTCGAGTATTTGACAGTTCTCGAGGGTTTTTTTTCGTTTGGAGTAAACAACAGTGTCTCGGCGAATGTTACTTATTCGCAAGTAATTAAATATGAAAAATATTAAAGATATTGAACAGGAGCTAATGAAGGAGCGAAAGGTTGTCGTTGAACACTCACTCTACAAAAAACTGCGTACCATTGAAGACATAAAAGTTTTTATGGAACATCATGTTTTTGCGGTTTGGGACTTTATGTCATTACTCAAATCACTACAAACCCGGCTCACATGTACCCGTGTTCCATGGTTACCGAAACCTAATACGCAGGCGGCGTATTTTATAAATGAAATTGTCGTGGCTGAAGAGTCAGATGTTGATGAAGCCGGCAAGCGCGTGAGCCATTACGAAATGTATTTAAACGCTATGGATGATGTAGGAGCTGACACCGGCTCCATAAGGAAGTTTGAAGAGTTAATACGTTCCGGTATGCCCGTGAGGGAAGCGTTAAAAGCTTCTGATGCCCCAAAAGCCGCCCAAGATTTTACCTCTTACACTTTTGATGTAATTGATACTGCTAAGCCTCATGTTACGGCAGCTGTGTTTACTTTTGGCCGTGAAGATTTGATTCCTGATATGTTTCAGGTTTTGGTGAATGATTTACACAAAAAGTTTCCGGAGAAGCTGAAAACCTTTAAATATTATTTAGACCGACATATAGAAATTGATGGAGATGAGCACGGGGAGCTCTCATTGCAAATGACAGCAAATTTATGTGGAAATGATCCGCTTAAAATAGAGGAGGCTGCTGAGGCTTCAAAAATGTGTTTACAAAAAAGGCAAATGCTATGGAGCGGAGTAGAAGAGAATTTAATAAGCTCTTTGTAAAACAAATAACCCGGCAAATAACACACTCAAAAAAATTGATAATTCGGGATTTGCTTTCAATCTATCAATGCAATTGGGTCTGAAAGGTTTTTCTATAAAATCTACCACGGAATGATATTTAGCAGCTTTCCTCTTATCATAAGCATCTACAGATGATGTAACTAAAGCTACCTTGACATTATCGTGAAAAGGTAGTTTTTGAATTTCATCCAACACATCCCAACCGGACACTTCAGGCATATTGATATCTAAAAGTATGATAAAGCTGGATTTTTCGTCATATACGTTTTTCAAGTAATCAAGGGCGTCGATACCATTTAAGAAATGTTTAGGAGAAACGCCAAGTGTTTTTGTCAATACCCTAACTTGAAGCTTGAGAATAATGGGGTCGTCATCTACAAGAATAATCTGTGTGTCTTTCATAGCTCTTACTTTAAGGATGAATCATTAACTTTCGTTTTATCCGCTTTTATAGCTATTCCCCGAGTTATTTGATCCAATTCTTCCATAGACTTTTTAATTTGTTCAAAATCAGCTTTTACTTCAGGAGGTAAAAGCTGTTCATCTTCAAAATAATCAATCAATGCCATCGTTCTCACTAAGGGGGCTCGAACAATATGTGATTGCTCCCAAGCAATTTCTTTTAGTTTTTCGTTTTGTTGTACGATGGCATTTTCATATGCAACTTGATCGCTCACATCAAAAATAACCTCATAAAGTAACTTTTTACCATCAAGTTCTATAAAACATCCCGAAATCCTCACGTGAAAAATTTTACCTGACTTGCTTTCCTGTTTAAGTGTCAAAAATCCATCAGATTTGGCATTCATTAAGTGATCACCAAAGTAGCCCGTTTTTGGTGAGGAAAAGTCTGTAATATGCAATTCTTTCGGCTGAAGCTCTCCTGTAGCATACACTTTTTGAAAAGCGGGATTGAAATCTGCATAATACCCCGTATCAGCGTTTATAAGAGCCATCGGAGTTGAGCTTTCCACAAAAAGAGTTCTAAAGCGCCTTTCGCCGGCCTCTATCTTCAGTTGTGCTAATTTTCTTTGGGTAATTTCTGTAGACACTCCTGATATTGCATATATCTTGCCTTCCTTATCCTTCAGAGGAAATTTTACTGTAATAAAATAGCGCAAGTCATTTTCACCGGTTGAGAGCTTTTCTTCTACGTTGATGATTTCACCTTTCTCAAGAACCATGTGATCGTTCTCTTTAAATTGACGGGCAATTTCATCGGGGAATAAATCAAAATCATCGTTTCCAAGAACCCTTTCACGTGTTAAGCCTATAGTTTTCTCCCACGCTTCATTTACGCGCAAATAAATGCCATCAAGATCTTTAACGTAAATAAGAGACTGATTTTGCTCAATAAGCTCGTTTAAAAAGTCTGTGGTTTCAATAAGCTTTTGATTGGCACGCATTTTTTCGTAGGTGTTTCCCAGTAATTTCGCAAACAACTTTAGCACTTCTCTTTCTGCCGATGTGTAGTTATGGTAGTCTTTTACTGAATCAATACCTACGAAGGCAAAAAGTTCGCCAGCCACAAAAACGGGAAAAGTAATCAGGCTCTTTATGCCTTGGGGCTCCAAAATCTCACGTACGTTATCATCTTTGGGTAATGCAAGTACGTCCGGAATTTCTAATATTTCATGGTTTAAGTGCGCTTCAAGCCACTGTGGAATTCCATCAACGGGAATATTTTGAAGTTCATCTATTTGGGGTTCAATTCCGGGAGCACACCACTCGTGCGTATTGGAACTCAATAGGTTTTCTAAGTCGTAGGTGATAAGGTAAAAACGATCGGCATCTACATATTCGGCCAGTTCTTGAATAGATTGATTAATCAGTGAATCGAGTTTACTCGCTTTAACATTAACGAATCTGTTGGCAATCTCATTGAGAAGTTTGCGTACTAACGATACTTCTTTTACTTCTTCAACTTTATTTTGCAGCTTAGTTACATCAGTATTAACTCCTTTAAAACCTATGCACTTTCCATTTTCTACGAGCTTTTCTAACCTGTGTTGAACCACGATTTCTTGGCCTTCCTTTGTAATCCACCTCAATATCGTCTCTTCAGAATCTTCAGCCGGGCCTTGAGCTAAAATTTCTTCTACAAGATTTTTATCCTCAGGATGTATATATTTAAAAATAAAGCGGTAATCCTCATAGTGTTCTTCAGGCGTATAACCTGTTAATGAGGTAATGGCATCATTGATAAATACGAAGTGTGGATAAGGGAAGAATTCAAATCTGTAAACTATTTCGTTCACCTCCGTAGTAACCGTATCAATTAATTCGGGCAGGTTGCGGTAATTTTTTATGGGGAGTACGTCTTTACCCAAATAGTCTACTTTGACAATGATTTTTTCTGAACCCGGGTGGTCGTCTATATCAACTACCTCACACAAGAGTTCAGTAGATAAATCAGTAGTTGACATGCAAAAAGTACTGCCTACCTTTAATTCTTGAACTTCTTCAGCAACTGAAAAAACGCACTCTATACTTTTACCGTAAATGTCTTTGCGTCTTAAACTCAATGCGTTTAAAACTTTTGTCGGCATGTAAAGAATAGCTAAATCAAAGCTGATATGAATAAAAAATAATTGTTTCACAGATTTCAGGATTTCAGCGCAAATGTATGCACAAGTTCGACCTTTGAAGAAATGAGAGTCCGCACAGATTCCAATAAAGTTTTGCGAAAAGGCGTATATCCAAAACAACAAACGGAATTAAAAAAATAAGGTTTTAAAATCATACTTTAAATCAGTAATTTAACGTTGTAAATTTTATTAAAAATGGTTTCGATAAATTAAAAATGGAGTGAAGCCGTTCCATATTCGGCGTATTTTGTTTGAGATATTTCATAGGTAAACCGAAAAAACAATAACACTTAAGAAGGTGCTTGTTGTTTCAAGTATGCGCCTACGTACTTTCCAATCACATCAAACTCTAAATTCACCTCATCGCCGGGTTTCAAGTTTTTAAAATTGGTATGCTCATAGGTATAAGGAATAACAGCAACGGAAAATATTCCCGGCTCCGAATCTACAACCGTTAAACTCACGCCGTTTACGGTGATTGAGCCTTTTTCAACAGTGAGGTGGCTTTTATCTTTGTATTTGAAGTAAAACCTCCAACTGCCGTCTTCATCCTCCACTTTTGTCACTACCCCTTTTTGATCTACGTGACCTTGAACGATGTGTCCGTCCAAACGGCCATTCATTTGCATACAGCGCTCCAAGTTCACTTCACCCCCCGGCTTTAGACCGCCGAGTGATGAACGTTGTAATGTTTCATCAATGGCGGTTACGGTGTATGAATTTCGGTTCTGACCAAAACCTGTAACTGTTAAGCAAACGCCATTATGCGCCAAGCTTTGATCTACCTTAAGTTGCGGTGACATATCAGCTTCAACTTCAAAAGTAACATTGGTATTTTCACGGGTGATTTTTTTAATTACGCCGCATTCTTCAATTATTCCTGTAAACATTTATTCTTGCGGATATTTGCGATCTTGATACATAATAGTAAGATTTCCTTTGAGTGTTCGAGGAATAATACCTTCCAAGCTTATTTCATACACCTCACAGGTATAGAAATACGTTCCGGCTGGCACAAAATCTCCTTCACCCATTAGGCGGCCGTCCCACATGATATCGGGATCTTCAGATTCAAAAACCAATTTACCCCAACGATTAAACATTTTTAAATCTATTCGATCTACATAACGATAAGGAAAAGGTTTAAAAAAGTCATTATATCCGTCACCTCCCGGCGTTATAACGTTGGGCAATTCATATTCCGGGCAATTATCCACACACGAAGATTCACTCAAAAAACTTTCGTTGTTAAACGAATCTATGGCTGTTACAGCATAACAGCCTGCAACCGATTTCATATTAGAATAGAAAACGGTGGTATCCTCACCATTATCGAATTGTTCAATAATTTCAAATTCACCCTCGTTCTTGAACGGTTTAAAATACAGGTTGTAGGCCACTACATCATCAACCGTATCACATAAATTAGAGGGATTTTGCCACGTAATTTCATTTTGAAACAGCTCACATTCACTGTCAACAACAGGTGCGGGCGGCGGGCAGGGGGGTTGACTATCTACCGGCATCACACAAACTTCTTGGGAAAAGTTATATAGCGGGGTTAATATTTTATCAATGGTATATTCTCCTATGGTCAAAACCTTATAACAACGTTCTTGTAAATTTTTTAAGCCGGTGTCTGTATAAGTGGGCTCTGCTACTGTATCCAAAACCTCAAAATTGCCGGTATTTAAATTTTGCCGATAAAAAACATATTGATTATTTATCCACGGAACGTTTTTATTAATCTTTAGAACCACTCTATTATCTAAACCCCTACCCTCTAAAAAGGGAGATGAGGCCTCTGTTGAAAGGTTAAGAGGCTCACCGTTATTCATTAATTCAATGCGGTAAGTATGCCTGTTGTCTCGGGTGTTTAAATCTTCATCAACAAAAACAGTGTCCAAATCAAGTATATCGGCTTCTGTTGCGGTTGTGTGAATGAGTGAAAAATCACCTATCGCCACCCGGCGAAAAACCCGATACGCATAAGGCCCTGTAAATTGTGTCAAATCCAATTCAAGCGGTGGGGACCACATCACTGTATCTGAGCCGTTAAATTCATCGGTATTATTCACGCTCACTCGGGTAATAATGGGAACATCACGACGCAACTGAGAGCATACTTCAGATGTGGGGTAACTTTCAGAGCCGTCTTCATAAACGGCCGTTATCATATAACAATATTTGATTCCGTTTTTAAGGCCGTCACCGTTTTCATCATCATAGTAAGTAGTGACATCCTTACTGTTCACCGCACCTATAAAATCATAGCCCGTAGTGGCAGGAACTCCAGTTATACAATCGGGTGCTTCATATCCGGTACTATCGGTTCGGCGGTAAACGCGGTAACCTATATGGTTATCACAAACGGGGTAATTCCAATTTATGCGTATTCCGTTACCTTCAGGCTCTGCGATTTCATCTTCGGGAGGCGGAGCCACCACTTGCGTTTTCCAGGTAGTATAAGATGATAATTTAGGAGAAAAAGCCCCGGCGGGATTTTCATCTTGAACACGCACCACAACATTGTAAGGATTCAATCTAATATGGCGGCACTCTGTATTCCAACGAAAAATACCGTTCATCTCAGACCTGTCGTTATTATAAGTGGGCTGAAAAGAGGCTCGTTGACCGGCTACTTGAAAAGGATCTCCAAAAGCATTTCCCTTTATTTGAAATCCTTGATTTACGGTACGGGCAAGAATCTCTTTAGTAAGCTGCTCTCCTGCCGTAACACATGTGTCATTCACCGGCGAAATAACGGGTGGATCTTGCGCGCAATCGTCAATAAAAATTTGGATATCGCGAAGTACCCGCCCCACAATGCGCATACGACCATTAATTTCGCGATACTCTTCAATAGTCATCGCCACGTTGTACTCTCCGCTGCGCCGCGGTGCATTCCAAGTTAAAGTACCCGTTACATTATCAATAGATAATTGATTATTAGCCCCCGGCACTATTTGATCCGGCCATTCAAAATTAGGAATAGGCAAGGCTGAATCTGCCAAACTTACCGCGAGTTCATAATGAAAACTATCTGATGTACCGTTGATTTCCAAGTCCTGATCCACCGCGCCCGGGTTGTGTTGATAAATACGACCCAAACACCCTTCATCAACAGGAGGAATAGTTAGTTTAGGAGAAGAATTAGGAGTGCCGGAGTTATAAACAAAAATAGTGCTTTTAAGTGCAAATTGGACATCAATTGAATTGGGAATGTTTTGAACACCGCCATTTCGATTGGGATCTTCCATAGTGAGCTCATACTGCCCGGCAGATTCATACCGGTGCGTAGTTGTATATTCATTCAGCTGCACATCATTTCCTAAGTTCACTCCTACATTGCAATTTCTTTGCGGATCAAAATTACCGTTACTTCGATAAACTTGTTTTGATGTGCCGTCTCCAAAGAAAAGATCTAAAAAACATCGGTCTGCCTGAGTTGATGACGCTTTTGTATAGGTAGTTATTGTAACTTCATATTCCAGTCCCCCCAAATATTTATAGGTGATTTCCCCTGCACGGTTATGTGTAGCGTGCGCGGTTGCCGCCAGCATAATCATGGTCAGAACCAAAAAACGGGAGAGCATTATTTTAAACATGGTATTGTGCGCAAAATTAATTGAATCCTCAAAACTTGTAAAGGGTCAATTAATAGCCTATAACGTGAAATGATTCGAATTGTTGGATAACTTGAAAATACTTAACAAGAACTGTTGCAATGCGCTTAAAAAGCATGTTAAACTTAACATTTCACCTCCCTAATTAGCCGTATCACGCTAAAGCCCTTGCAAAGGCTGCCCGGATACGGGCAGATTTTCATATCCGTGATCTACTTCGTGGTTTCCACCTTCAGCAGCGGCAACAGCTAAGCGGTCACAGCGTTCATTACCGGGAATATCGGCATGCCCTTTTACCCAAACCAACTTCACATTATGCTTGGGGTAAATATGTAGAAAGCGCCTCCATAAGTCCACATTTTTCTTTCCCTTAAACCCCTTTTTGCGCCAATTGTTAAGCCACCCTTTTTCAACGGCATTCACCACATAACTTGAATCGGAATAAACGGTAACCCGGTGTTCCTCACCTTTGAGGGATTCCAGTGCTACAATAACAGCTAATAACTCCATGCGGTTATTCGTTGTTTTGCGGTAACCTTGCGAAAGTTCTTTTTGGTGTTTTCCCGAGAGAAGCAAAACACCGTAGCCTCCCGGGCCCGGGTTCCCCAAAGCTGAGCCGTCAGTATAAACCGTAATATTTGCCAAAATAAAGCCTTTAAAAAGTTAGATAATCTTGCGGGTTTAGTGCGCTGCCGTCTTCCCAAAGTTCAAAATGCAAGTGAGCTCCGGTAGTTTGTTCACCCGTATTGCCCACAATTCCAATAACCTCACCGGCAGTTACACTTTCTCCTTTTCGTTTCATAACGACAGAACAATGTTTGTAAATCGAAACTAAGTTGTTGCGATGGTGAATTTGAATAACATGCCCCACTTCAGGACTCCAACCCGCAAATATAACCGTGCCATCAAAAACTGCTTTTACAGATTCGCCTTCTTTAGTGGCCACATCAATGCCGTAATGATCTTTTTGAGGAGAAAATCCTGCTGTAACAACGCCCTCAACCGGTGTAAAAAAGAAGTAAGCCGCTGCTTGTGAACGGGTAGAAATTCCCGAAGAGTGCACGCTGTATTTTTCGGCCTCTTCCACCTCTTCCCTCAATCGTTGATCGGCTTTTGATTTATAATCGTCAATTTCACCCGAGTGCACCACATGTTGCTCGGCAATATCAGAAGAATCTGCCGGAGCCCCGCCTGACAAAAGCGTGTGTAAATTATTCATGTAATTTTCTCGAATAATCAACTCGTTTTCCAGCGAATCAGCTTTAAAAACCGCATAAGCAGCGTTGCGCTTTGTTGTAACATCGGAATAGCCGGGAATGTACTCGCGTAATGGTGTAAAGGCTATTATCGCCGTTACTATTATTATGAGTAAAATCAACAAAAGACCGGCATACGTAAAAACGTTAAGCGGGGTGAGCCTGAGTGCAAGCCTTTCCTCAAATGTATCTTCATGCAACAGTACCAAACGATACATATTGCGAAGCTTTTCACGTACTTTTTTCTTTTTAGCAGAATTGGGTGTTGCCATATTTCGTGCAAAGATGTATAATTACGGTATTCCTTCCTTCACCGATTAATCAACTTACTGTCCCGTAAATAGCGCTGCCGGCTTTGGGGTTCTGAATAAAACAAAACAACAGGTGTTTTCGCTGTAAACGACTTCACTGTTTTTTCAAGCCGGCGTAATGCTCATAAAAGCGACAAATGGTTTCTTGTCCTATTTTAAAATTCCTCAACCCAAAATGCTCATTGGGAGAGTGAATAGCATCTGAATTTAACCCAAAGCCCAGCAAAACACTTTTCATCTTAAGCGTTTGTTCAAAAAGCGCTACAATGGGTATTGAGCCGCCGGATCTCAGGGGAATGGGTTCTTTTTGAAAAGATACTTTCATGGCGTTGGCAGCCGCTTTATACTCGGGGGTATCAATCGGGCAAACATAGGGGATTCCTCCGTGCAGGTAATTCACTTCAATCTTTACATAATCAGGTGCCACATTACGTAAATGGTTGCCGATAAGCTCTGTAATAGCGTAGGGGTCTTGTCCGGGAACCAAACGCATTGAAATTTTTGCATGTGCTTTTGAAGGTATAATGGTTTTAGCTCCCGGCTGCGTATATCCACCCCATATTCCGTTGCAATCAAGCGATGGCCTTATGCTGCTGCGCTCTTGAGTGCTGTACCCTTTTTCACCCCATACCGCCTCAATTCCCAATTCTTTTTTATATTGATCTTCATCAAACGGTGACTTGGCTATGGCTTGACGTTCATCCGGAGAAACTTCTTCAACATCATCATAAAAGCCGGGAATATTTATGTGGTTATCGTCATCATGTAAATCGGCAATAAGTTGCGATAAAATATTAATGGGATTGGCCACGCTGCCACCATAAAGGCCTGAGTGCAAATCTCTGTTGGGTCCCGTTACCGTTACCTCAACGTAACTCATACCCCTCAACCCCGTGGTTATGGACGGCTGCTCCAAGCTCAATAACCCGGTATCTGATATTAAAATCACATCCCCCGCCAACTTTTCTTTGTTCTCAGTTAAAAATACAGGTAAAGAAGGCGAGCCCACCTCTTCTTCTCCTTCAATCATAAACTTCACATTGCACGGCAAACTATTTGTTTTCATCATGGCCTCAAAAGCCTTAACGTGCATAAACATTTGGCCTTTGTCATCTGCAGAGCCGCGCGCAAAGATTGCCCCATCAGGGTGAATATCCGTTTTGCGAATTTGCGGATCAAACGGGTCTGTATCCCACAACTCCACAGGATCTGCCGGTTGAACATCATAATGCCCGTAAACCACAACCGTGGGGAGTTTTTCATCAATTATTTTATCGGCATACACTACAGGATGGCCTGCAGTAGGCATAACCTCACAATGATCTGCACCCGCCTCTTCAAGTCTATTTCTAACTTCTTGAGCCGCTTTTATCACCTCGTCTTTATATTTATCATCTGTGCTTACGCTTTTTATACGCAGCAATTGAAACAATTCCTCTAAAAAACGTTCGTTATGAGTGTCTAAAAATTGAATAGCTTTTTGCATGTATCTATTTTTTGTCATGAATTACAACGCAAACTTCTTATTTTTAGGTTAATTTCGCACGTGAATGACACGATATTTTTTAATTCTTATATTATTTTTGGTCAGAGCCCCCTATATTCAAGGGCAGCTTCAAATCACCAACAATCCGCCGTACAACACCGCTAATCATTTAATTGACAATGTATTTTCGGACGGAACGGTGGCTATCTCAAATATTAATGTTTTTGGCGACCCCTCCCAATACGGCTTCTTTTCAAATGGTATGACAGCCGTTAGTATGGATAGCGGTATTGTTTTAGCCACGCGCGAACTCTCTTCCGTTACTAATTTTTTTGGAGCCCCTAATGCCCCGGTGCCTGCTCCCCCTCAACTCACCCAAGGCAACGGAACAAATTTTGGTTTTCCATGGATGGGCAACAGCGCCACCAACAACTTAAAAACTGTAAGTGCTTCTGTACCGGCTTTAATTGGTCAAAATTTCAATTCTCCCAATGATATAAACTCTGCTTGTGCCATTTCATTTGACTTTGTACCGCAAGACGATACCATGAAGTTCAAATTTGTTTTTGCCTCTGACGAGTGGGATATTTTTCCATGCACTCAATTTAATGATGTTTTTGGTTTTTTTGTAGCAGGTCCGGGAATTGCCGGCCCCTTCAACGCTCCGCCGGGTTATACAAACGCTGATAACTTTGCACTTATTCCCGGCACATCCATTCCCATAACTATATCCTCAATCACCTCTGCTTTTAATACAGGATCTTGCAACTCTTCTCAAAATAGCCAATACTACGTAAACGGAAATGTAGGCGGACTATCACTCAACGCACGAACAGACACAATGGAAGTTATATTTCCCGTTCAGCGCTGTGAAACCTATAACTTTACCATGGCCATAGCCAACGGTCAAGATGTTGTACTGCAATCTGCCGTTTTTTTACAAGGCAACAGCTTTGGAACCGGCACATCTGTTGATATTGAAATTCAAAGTAATTACGGTTTTGGCGGAGACTCTATAATTTACGAAGGCTGCGATTCCACTACCCTTTCGTTCACCCGAAACGATACCGTGTTAAACGAAGACACTATTTTTCTCAATATTTTTGGTCAAGCCACTAACGGTGTTGATATTTCTCCCATTCCCGATACTTTGTTTTTTGCGCAGGGTCAAGACAGCAGCTCAGTAACTTTTTTTGCATTTGACGACGGTATTGTCGAGGGGTATGAAACGCTTTACATTGTTATCGATTCCTCAACGGTAGATTTGGGTTGTTCACAATTTACTTCTGACACAATCACTTTGGTCATCAGCGATCCTATCCCTATCGATTATACCGTCACAGATGATACCGTAATGTGCACAGATCCGCCGGTGAATGTAAATGTAAATGTAACAAACGGATTGCCTGATTATAATTACTTATGGGGAAATAGTGATACCACCAACTCATTCACACTCCCCACACCCACACGAGATACCCTTTTCTCTGTTCGCGTTATAGATGCCTGTAATACCGATACTATTTTTGATACAGCCCGGGTCACGGTAATAAACCCGCCCACAAGTATCAACGCCGGCAGTGACACCATTAATTGTGAAACCATTGATGCTTTAGTTTTTGTGGAGACTTTCGACCCTATGCCGGGATTGAATTATCAGTGGAGCAATGCACAAACCGGCACGGGATTCATGGAGAACAACCCGCTTCAAACTACTGATTACCTAGTTACCGTTACTCAAAATTGCGCCGGTTACAACTTGGTAGATACCTTTACACTTGTTGTGGACAACCCTCCGTTTACCGTAGAGCTGGAAAACGATACTGTTGACTGTACCGATCCTGCCGTTACACTTGCCCCGCAAGTGAGTTACACCACGCCGGGTTTTACCTATGAGTGGAGCACCGCTTCAACCGATTCATCTATCAACGTGCAGCCCATACAAACAACATCTTACACCGTATCCGTAACAGATGCTTGCGGCCAAAATACGGTAACCGCTACTGCCACTATTACTGTTGTTGCCAACCCTATTACGCTGACGGGTTCTGACCAAACGGTGGCTTGCATTGGCGATGAAGCCCGATTGGAAGTGAATATCAATGGCGGTTATGCACCCTACGATATTTTGTGGAATAACAATACTGCAGACTCAGTAAATGTTATAACGGTAAACGAGCCCGATTCACATACTGTGCGTATCACAGACCTGTGCGGTATAGATACGGTGACAAAAACATTTTACACTTTTTTGCAAGATTACTATCCTGTTATTTTCAACCTCAGCAATGATACGCTGACCTGCCGGGGCGACCAATATCGGTTAGGCCCTCCCGATTTAAAAGGCGGAAGCGGCGACTTTGAAGTATCTTGGAATCTATTTGCCGATAAGCGAAACATCACCTACGGCGTTACCGATACGAATTTAACTTTTACATTTCAAGTGCATGATTTGTGTACAAAAGACACAACCGACACCACGTTGCAAGTTGTTTTGCGCGAGTATGATCCACTTGAAGTTTTACTCCCCGCCGATACTGCAATTTGCCCCGATGATTTAATTCGAATTCCCGCCATAGTAAGCGGCGGTGTATCTTCAAGGCCTTACACTTTTAAATGGAGTTCAGGTGAAAGTGATTCGGCACTGGTCAATAGAGCCTATACCTCACAAACATATACCGTAAGCGTAACGGATTTTTGCGGCAATCAAAGTATTGATGAAATCGCAGTAGATCGGTCAAAACCCAGAGCTGATTTTACCTTTGAGTTTGTAGACGCTTTCAACGTGCTTTTTGAAAATGAAAGTAGTCGGGCACATCGATTTGTTTGGAATTTTGGCGACGGTGATTCCTCACACGCAGAACACCCCATGCACGAATACCGTAATGACCAAATTCACGACGTGATCCTCACTGCATTTAATGAGGCCGGTTGTACAGACAGCGCTGCGAAAAAACTCACTCCAAAACTTCAGGTTTATATCCCCAATGCTTTTACACCCAACGGTGACGGACTTAACGATATATTCGAAATTCAAGGCGTTGCAATCAATGACTCCAGAGCAGTATTGAAGTTTAGTGTACACATTTTTGATCGCTGGGGCAGCTTGGTATTTGAGTCAAATGCTCCTGATTTTAAGTGGGACGGCACCAACATACAAGGTCAATCCTGTCAACAGGGCGTATACGTTTACAAAATGATGATTGAAGGTTACGGTCGCCAAAAAATTGAGAATCAAGGTATTATAACGCTGCTAACCAATAGGTGAAAGTTTGCATGCCATTAGAATTTAACGGCAAATTTACTCCGAACAAATACCAATCGACAGTTTTGTTTTACGCCATACTTAAATTTTCAGGCCTTATTCCACTCTTTATTTACCGGAGTATCATGCTCTATTATACGGCGTAGTTTTTCATAATCTTTCTTGGATTGATGCCCGGGGTGGCGGGGAATATTTTTCTGCAAAAACCACCCTCAGCCAACCGCTTTCAGGAATAAGTCAAAGTCTAAAAACTACGGGGCAAAAAAAAGCGGGTTGTTTAACCCGCCTTTTCATTCAAGCTCTTATAAGTAATTATTCCTCAACATCTTCTTTAACCTCTACCAATTCGGTTTTTTCGTCTTGATTGGTTTGAGAATGATCATCGTGGGTAATACCCGACAACTGACCCAAGATGGGGGAGATGACCAATCCAACTAAACACGTTAACTTGATCAAGATATTCATGGAAGGGCCTGATGTATCTTTAAAAGGATCACCTACGGTATCGCCGGTTACGGCTGCTTTATGCGCTTCAGATCCTTTGTACGTCATTTCACCGTCGATTTCCACTCCGGCTTCAAAAGATTTTTTGGCGTTGTCCCAAGCGCCTCCGGCGTTGTTTTGGAAAATCGCCCAAAGCACGCCCGATACCGTAACCCCGGCCATATAACCGCCCAACATTTCAGCAGCTTCCAACGCGTTGTAATTGAAAATCAACGGGAAAAAAGCAATAACAATGGGGAAAACAATCGTCATAGCACCGGGCAACATCATTTCGCGAAGCGCCGCACGAGTAGAAATGTCCACACATTTGTCGTACTCGGGTTTCGCTTTACCTTCCATAATACCGGGAATTTCCTTAAACTGGCGGCGCACCTCTTTCACCATTTCCATGGCTGCCTTACCTACCGAGTTCATAGCGAGCGCCGAGAATACTACGGGAATCATGGCTCCGATAAATAACATCGCCAATACGGGAGCTTTAAAAATGTTGATACCGTCAATACCGGTGAACTTCACATAAGCGGCAAACAGAGCCAAGGCCGTTAAGGCTGCTGAGGCAATGGCAAAACCTTTTCCGATGGCAGCGGTAGTATTTCCCACAGAGTCCAAAACATCAGTGCGCTCTCGCACCTCCTCGGGCAATTCGCTCATTTCGGCAATTCCGCCCGCATTATCGGCAATGGGTCCGAAAGCATCAATAGCCAACTGCATGGCAGTAGTCGCCATCATAGCTGATGCGGCGATGGCCACACCGTAAAAACCGGCAAAAGCATACGCCGACCAAATGGCACCGGCGAATAATAAAATAGGTAAAAAGGTGGAAATCATGCCCACGCCCAAGCCGGCAATAATATTGGTTGCAGCGCCGGTTGATGACTTTTGAACAATATCAAAAACCGGTTTTTTACCCAATCCGGTATAATATTCCGTAAAATAAGAAATAAGTCCACCCACGGCCAGCCCGATAATCACGGCAAAAAACACATCGTTAGCGGTAATCGTTTTATCTGCTTCACCAAAAAACTCCATAACCATAGCTTCGGGAAGCATCCAGTGAATCACAAAAAACGAGGCTATTGCCGTAAGTACTATTGAAGTCCAGTTTCCCAAATTCAAAGCAGCTTGCACTTGGGGCTCTTTGGCGTTATTGTCTTTAATTCTAATAAGCAAGGTTCCGATTATAGAGAATATGATTCCCAATCCCGCAATCAAGACCGGAAGTAAAATGGGGCCTATACCGCCAAATTGATCATCTATAGAGCCTCCTGCATTTCCTATCACATAATTTCCCAGTACCATAGCGGCCAACATAGTGGCTACATAAGAGCCGAACAAATCGGCACCCATACCGGCAACATCTCCTACATTATCGCCCACATTATCGGCAATGGTAGCCGGATTACGCGGATCATCCTCGGGAATTCCCGCTTCTACTTTTCCTACTAAATCGGCGCCCACATCGGCTGCTTTGGTGTAAATACCGCCGCCCACACGGGCAAAAAGCGCAATGGATTCGGCTCCGAGTGAAAAGCCGGCAAGTGCTTCAAGCACGATAGTCATATCGTGGCCCGAAGTCCACTCGCCCCCCATAAACCAGTAAAAAAGAATAGCAAACAAAGCGCTCAAACCAAAAACGGCCAACCCGGCTACTCCCAATCCCATTACGGTACCTCCGGAGAATGAAACTTTAAGCGCTTTCACTATACTTGTTCGAGCCGCTTGTGTAGTGCGCACGTTGGTATCAGTAGCAATGCGCATCCCGATGTTCCCGGCAATAGCCGAAAATACGGCTCCAATCACAAATGCCACTACTATAAACCAATGCGTAGTTTCAACTAGTTGTGAAACAATCCCCAATAAAATACCGGCGGCAATTACAAAAATCACCAAAATGCGATATTCGGCTTTTAAAAAGGCCATAGCACCTTGCCTGATGTACAAGGCCAATTCTTTCATGCGATCATTGCCGCTGTCTTGTTTTTTCACCCATGCGGCTAAAAAAGCCATATACACAATGGCAATTATTCCGAAAATCGGAAGCAAGTAAACTAAATTCTCCATAAGTTAAACGTGTTTGTTTTAAAATTAACCTTTATTGGTTGACCTAACCGTTTCTAAAAAAGAGCCCAAAACTAAAAGATTTTTTTACAAGTTGAACGGCTCTTTTTATTTAATCTTTATTGCCCTCTTAACAGGTGAAGTATTATTTGGTGATTCATTTACTTGTTTTTGGTCAGAACCCCATACAACGGTAAATTCCTTGTGGTTTTCACAAAAAAAATGACAACCATAAACACATTAAACAATCGATAACAGCGGTATTATTTGAGGTGTTTATTTGAAAAAAAGCCGCAGAAAACAACATTTCAACCCAAAAATTCTGCGCAATCTCGCCTCCTTTTCACTTCAATTGTTTCACTAAGCCCAATGCAAACATAAAAAAAGCGGCACAAGGCCGCTTTAAAAAATAATATATTCGTTTAAAGCTCGTATCTTGAAGCTTTTGCCGCTTTCACAACATCCTCCACACCGGGCATGGCTTCATCGATCAACTCTTTGGCAAATGCAAAAGGAGTATCTGATTGAGTGAGTCGGCGAATGGGAGCGTCTAAATAATCAAAAGCTTGACTTTGCACAATATAAGCTATTTCAGAGGAGATAGACGCTTGCGGCCAGCTCTCTTCCAAAATCACCAATCTATTGGTTTTCTTAACCGATTCTATAATTGTGGCGTGATCCATGGGCCGAATAGTTCGCAAATCAATCACCTCTGCATTTACACCCTCTTTTTCAAGTTGTTCGGCAGCTTTAAGCGCGACTTTCATGATTTTACCGAAAGATACAATGGTCACATCCTTTCCTTCTTTTTTCACGTCGGCTTTTCCTATCGGAATTAGGTATTCACTATCGGGAACTTCGCCTTTATCGCCATACATTTTTTCACTTTCAAAAAACACAACCGGATCATCATCGCGAATGGCCGACTTCAAAAGGCCTTTTGCATCATACGGATTGGAAACGGTAATTACTTTTAATCCCGGAAAATGACTGTAAATGCTCTCAAAACTTTGCGAGTGTGTCGCCGCCAATTGTCCGGCTTGACCGTTGGGGCCTCTAAATACCATGGGTGCGCCGTATTGACCGCCACTCATTTGAAGCATTTTAGCCGCTGAATTTACAATTTGATCCATGGCCAAAACGGCAAAATTCCAAGTCATAAATTCCACAATAGGTCGCAAACCGTTCATGGCCGCACCCACGCTTATTCCGGCAAAACCCAGCTCGGCGATGGGGGTGTCTATCACGCGTTTGGCACCAAATTCATCAAGCATACCTTCAGATGCTTTGTACGCTCCGTTGTATTCTGCCACTTCTTCTCCCATGAGAAAAACGCGTTCATCGCGTCTCATTTCTTCACTCATGGCTTCTTTGACAGCCTCTCTAAACTGGATTTCTCTCATTGTTCTTCGGTTAATTGAAAGGTGCAAATGTAAAAATAATGCCGTTGAAACCAACATGTATAAACGTAAAGAGATTTAATCGCCTTACCGTATTTCCCGTATCGGCACAAATCTTTAATTTTGTGCTCCTTTTAAAGGATAAACATCAGTTGTGATAATCTGTTTCACGTGCAGATGTTTTTGACAAAGTGAATGGCGGTTCTGACCAAAATGTAAAAAATTAAGTAATTACGCTAAAACATAAATTTCAAAGAATGAAAATTTTAGTAGCAATAAGTAAAGCCCCGGATACAACTACAAAAATTAAGTTTACCGCGGACAATAAAGAGTTTGACAACTCGGGCGTTCAATTTATCGTGAACCCTTATGACGAATGGTACGCCTTGGTGCGCGCACTCGAAATAAAAGAGGCCGGAGGCGGCTCTGTAACAACCATTACGGTGGGGAAAGAAGATAATGACCCTATTATTAGAAAGGCTTTGGCAGTGGGCGCAGATGATGCGGTTCGCGTTAATGCAGAACCGAAAGATGCTTTTTTCACGGCTTCACAAATTGCCGATTACGCACAAAAAAACGATTTCGATTTAGTGTTGACGGGAAAAGAAACCATCAATTACAACGGAAGTCAAGTGGGCGGTATGATTGCCGAATTAATGGGGTTACCTTATATCTCCAATGCCTCAAAAATGGATATAGACGGTAATAAGGCAACCATTATTCGCGATATTCAAGGCGGAAAAGAAAAACTGGAGGTTGAAGCTCCATTTGTGCTAAGTGCCGCTAAAGGCATGGCTGAACAACGCATTCCCAACATGCGCGGCATCATGGCGGCCAAACGCAAAAAACTGGAGGTGATTGAACCGGCTGAAGCAGAAATGTTGACAGAGGTCACATCTTATGCGCTTCCTCCTGAAAAAGGTGAGGTGAAGCTCATTGATGCTGAAAATCCCGAGGAATTAATCAAACTATTACACAACGAAGCAAAAATCATATAATCATGGCTGTATTAGCTTTTGTAGATACATTAGAAGGAATTGTTACAAAATCATCATACGAGGTAGTACATTACGCCTCAAAGGTAGCCGAAAAAACCGGTGATAAGGCCGTGGCTGTAACATACAACGATGCCGATGATGATGCATTAAAAGCACTGGGTAAATACGGTGCCGCTAAAGTTTTAATCCACCGCGAGCAAAAAGACATGGATCCCGGCCGTTTAACCTCTTTAGTTGAGGCGGCAGCCAATCAAGAAGGTGCCGACATTATGGTTTTTGCTCAAGATTTTACCGGAAAATCTATTGCGCCCTTGTTGAGCGCTCGACTTAAAGCGGGATTAGTATCCGGAGCTGTGGATTACCCGGATACGGAAAACGGTTTTACGGTGAAGAAAAACGTTTTTTCGGGAAAGGCTTTTGCTATGTACAGTATTAAAACTGAGAAAAAAATCATTTCCATACTTCCTAACTCTGTAGGAAAAGAAGCCGGTGAGGGTGAAGCTGAAATTGAAGATTTTAACGCAGATTTAGGCGATTCGCGTATTCAGGTTCTCAATGTGGAAAAAGATGCCGGCGACGGTGAAATACCACTCACCGAAGCAGATTTGGTAGTCTCGGCAGGGCGCGGACTCAAAGGTCCCGAAAACTGGGGTCAAATAGAGGAGTTAGCCAAAGAATTGGGCGCAGCCACGGCTTGCTCAAGACCGGTAGCCGATATGGAGTGGCGCCCCCACCACGAGCACGTGGGACAAACCGGTGTTGCCATTCGACCCAACTTGTATATTGCCATCGGTATTTCAGGTGCTATACAGCACTTGGCCGGGGTTAACGGGAGTAAGGTTATTGTGGTTATTAATACCGACCCCGAAGCTCCTTTCTTTAAAGCTGCCGATTACGGCATTGTAGGGGACGCCTTTGAAGTTGTACCCAAATTGGTCGAAGCTGTGAAGGCACATAAAGAAGCTCATTAAAACACGTAAAACAACCTTTACAACGGGATTACCACATTCCGTTGTAAAGGTTATAACTTGAAGTCCTAAATCACGTAAAAACACTTTATGGACAAAAAAATCCCACTCAAAGTCGTAGGTCTATCACACAGCCATACGCAGTCGGGCGCTTACGCACTTATTTTGGAAGATACTGCCGGAAAGCGACGACTGCCTATTATTATAGGAAACTTTGAGGCTCAATCTATAGCTATAGAACTGGAAAAAATGAAGCCGGGAAGACCGCTCACGCACGATGTTTTTTTTACTGTAGCCAACACTTTTGACATACAACTTCAAGAAGTCATCATTTATAATTTAGTAGAAGGTGTTTTTTATGCCAAGCTAATTTTAGACAACGGTATGAAACACGAGGAAATTGATGCCCGAAGTTCAGATGCTATCGCTTTAGCCGTTCGTTTTAAATGTCCTATCTATGCCTCTGAATTTGTAGTGAACCAAGCCGGGGTAAGCGTAGAAGAGGAAGAACACAATGAAGGCGATCCTGCACCCGAAACCAAACGAACCGAAAAAGACTCACTTAAAAAGTTGAGTACCAAAGAAATTCAAAAACAAATTGACAAAGCTATTGAAGAGGAAAACTACGAACTGGCTTCAAAGCTTCAAAAAGAACTCGACGATAGAAAATAATATGTTATTCCCTTTTTTTAGGTTGAATCCTCCTGCACACTTCCCCTGTACAACCTAAAATGAATATATTTACGCCTCCGGCGGGAATGATTACTTTTGCAGGCTTATTTTCATATTCAGGTTACCGGCAGCGGTAAATAAAAAATATCGGGCTCATTAAAACAGGGTTTTAATGCCTTTTTAATCGTGATAAAAAGCGCTGCAAAAGCGTGAGCACTATGTGGAGATTATTAGCAGGATTTATATTGAGAATGCGAATTCCCGTTTTGGGTTTGCTCACCGTACTTACCGTTTACATGGGGTACCGCGCTACAAACACGCAACTGCAGTGGGATTTACCGCGCCTCCTGCCTGATGAAGATTCAACAATTGTAGCCAATAAACGATTTGAAGACCTTTTTGGCAAGCAACCCCTCACCATCATCATTGCCTCAGAAAAGGATCCCCTGCAAGACATAAAATTTTACAACCAATGGCTGCAATTTGGAGATGATTTGGCTGCAATTTCCAATGTTGACACCGTAGCAGCTGTAAACAGACTTCTCACCCTCCATAAAAACACCGAGGAAAAAAAGTTTGAACTCAAACAAATTGGAGGTGAACCCATTGAAACAGAAGAGGAACTGGCTCAAATAAGAAGTAAAGTACGCAATTTACCCTTTTACAAAAACCGCTTTTATACAGACAGCTCAGATATTTCCATAATGGCGGTAGTGCTCAACACCAACGCCTTTAACTCTCCCGACAGATACGCCTTAATGGATGCGTTTGACGAAACCACGGGTCGCTTCGAGGCAGAAACCGGCCATAAATTGCGCTATTCGGGTATGCCGTATATCCGCGACAAGCAAACCAACCTCATCAAAAGTGAGCTCACCAAATTTGTGATTTTTGCCGCTGCCGTTACCGTCATCATTCTCATTTTCTTTTTCAGGAGTTTCCCGCCCGTATTTGTGTCCATGCTTATTGTACTCATGGGCGTCATTTGGTCGCTCGGCATTATATCCCTGCTCAACTTTAAAATTACCGTGCTTTCCAGTATGATTCCTCCGCTGATTATCGTAATCGGCATACCCAATAGCGTGTACCTCATCAATAAATACCATGCTGAATATGCCGCCCACGGTAACAAAGTGTTGGCTCTGACCAGAATTATACGCAAAATAGGAAAAGCTACGCTGATGACCAACCTTACGACAGCCATAGGTTTTTCCACCTTTATTTTCACCAAAAGTGAGGTGCTGGTGGAATTTGGCATTGTGGCCTCCATCAACATCTTATTGCTGTTTACGCTATCTATATTTTTAGTGCCGGGCATTTTAAGCTTTTTAAAACCGCCCAAAGAACGCCACACCCGCCACTTGGACAAGCCCCAAATGAAACGCAGTGTGGAGCTTTTGGTAAAAGCCGTAACCACATATCGCAAGCAAGCTTACATCATCACCTCAATTTTAATTATAATAGCAGGGTACGGCATTACCCGTATCGGTACTACGGGAAATTTGGTTGATGACCTGCCTCGCGACTTCTCTGTAGTTCAAGATTTACACTTTTTGGAAAACCACTTAGGCGGCGTTATGCCGTTTGAAATCATTATAGACACCAAAAAGCCGGGAAAAGCCACACACCTTTCCACACTCAATAAAATAAATAAGCTCTACAAAAAACTCGAAAACTATGACGATTTAGCCAATCCGGTTTCTGTAGTGGACGGGGTTAAGTTTTTACGTCAATCCTTTTACGGCGGGCATTCCGGGCAGTATAAACTTATAGCGGGCAGCGAGCAAACCTTCATCAAGCCCTACTTGCCTAAAGAAGGCGGCGGCAGCTCCAATTTAATGAAATCATTTGTTGACAGCACCAACCGCTATGCCCGAGTTTCATTGCGCATAAAAGATATAGGTACGGCAGAAATGTCGAGTTTAATCAAAAGAATTCGCCGTGATGTCAATGAGGTTTTTGATCCGGTGGATTACGAAGTCACCTTTGCCGGTGCCACACTCACCTACTTAAAAGGCACCACCTACTTAGTGCGCAACCTTTTTATCAGTTTGGCATTGGCCATTATCATCATCAGTTTCCTCATGGCAGCCCTGTTTTCCAGTTTGAGAATGATTGCCATGTCCATATTCACCAACCTGATACCCCTGCTTTTAACAGCTGCCATTATGGGCTACTTCGGCATACCCATAAAACCTTCCACGCTGCTTATTTTCTCCATCGCTTTTGGTATTTCTATTGATGATACCATTCACTTTTTAGCCAAATACCGCCAAGAACTGGTCACCCACAATTGGAATGTACGCATTGCGGCCATTGCAGCAGTGCGAGAAACGGGCGTGAGTATGATTTACACCTCCATCATACTATTAGCGGGCTTCTCCGTATTTGCTACATCGCAATTCGGCGGTACGCAAGCTTTGGGAATATTGGTGTCCATCACCCTGTTAATTGCCATGATTGCCAATTTAGTACTTTTGCCTTCATTCTTACTCAGTTTAGATCACCGAATGACGACCAAGGCTTTTAAAGAGCCGCTTTTGGAGGTTTGGGATGAAGAAGAAGACATCGATTTAGACGCTTTGGAGGTGGAGGAAGGCTCTGACCAAAACGAAAAAAACAAGGAGTAATGAAAGGAATTATACTGGCCGGCGGCTCGGGAACGCGATTGTACCCGCTCACCATTGCAGTGAGCAAGCAATTGATGCCGGTTTATGATAAACCCATGATTTATTACCCGTTAAGTGTTTTAATGATGGCCGGCATTCGCGAAATTCTCATCATTTCCACCCCGCGCGATTTGCCGCAGTTTAAAACCTTATTGGGTGACGGCTCCCGAATAGGTTGTTCCTTTTCATACGCTTCACAATCAGAGCCGAAAGGACTGGCCGATGCTTTTAGAATCGGAAGTGATTTCATTGGCAACGACGCTGTTTCCTTGATTTTGGGCGATAATATTTTTTACGGCTCCAAGCTGAGTAAAACACTTCAAAAAAACGCAACGGGTGTAAACGGAGCTACCGTTTTTGCCTACCACGTTACCAATCCGCAACGATACGGTGTTGTGGCTTTTGATCAGAACCTAAAAGCAACTTCAATTCAAGAAAAGCCCGCAGAGCCGCTATCCAATTACGCCGTTCCCGGATTGTACTTTTACGATAATAATGTGGTTGAAATAGCTCGAAATATTCAACCGAGTACCCGAGGCGAATTGGAAATTACCGATGTCAATCAAGCATATCTAAAACAAGGTAAGCTCAACGTTGAATTACTGGATCGCGGCACTGCATGGTTAGATACCGGAACACACCGCTCATTAATGCAAGCCGGCCAATTTGTAGAGGTGATTGAAGAGCGGCAAGGCCTTAAAATAGGCTGCATTGAAGAGGTGGCTTACCGTATGAATTACATTACGCGCAATCAATTAATCCAAATAGCCGAACCCCTGAAAAAAAGCGGGTACGGCGATTACCTTTTGAGCATCATATCATGAAAATATCCGCTAAAACAGGTGAGTACATTGCTCAAGTTCAATCAAAATTAGACTCCACAGCATTTCCTCATGCACCTGAGGGCCTGTATGAACCTTGTTCCTATTTACTGCAATTGGGCGGCAAACGCATCAGGCCGGCTTTATTACTCATGGCTGCCGATATGTACGGCGCCGGTACTGCTCAATACATCAATCAAGCTGTTTGTGTAGAGGTGTTTCACAATTTCACCCTCATGCACGACGATATTATGGATGAGGCTCCCGTAAGACGCGGTAAGCCCACCGTGCATAAAAAATGGAACTTAAACACGGGTATTTTAAGCGGTGACGTGATGTTTGTAAAAGCCTATGAGCTTTTAGCCGAGGGACTCAACCCGGAAGAAATTCACAAGGTTTTACCTGTTTTTTCGCGCACAGCAGCAGAGGTTTGTGAAGGACAACAAATGGATATGAACTTTGAGTCGCGCGATGATGTATCTCCCGAGGAGTATTTGGAAATGATCAGACTCAAAACGGCGGTTCTTTTGGGAGCGGCGTTAAAAATTGGAGCTGTTTTGGCAAAAGCTCCCGATGAACAAACGCAATTGCTTTATCGATTTGGTTGCAACTTAGGAGTAGCATTTCAAATCAAAGACGACTTATTGGACGCTTTTGGCGATACGGATAAAACCGGAAAGCAACGCGGCGGAGATATTTTAGCCAATAAAAAAACTCTCTTATTGCTGCTCGCTAAACAAAATGCTACACAAGAACAGCTTCAGCAATTGACAACCCTCGAATCAAGTAAGATAAAGGCAGAAGAGAAAATTGCTCGAACTTTGGCTATATTCACCGCGACCGGTGCGGTGGAACTTGCCACCCGAGAAATGAATAAATATGCTGAAAAGGCCGAGACGGCATTAAACGACTTAAAACCCGTTAAACCTGAAGTAAAGGAAGCCTTGAAACAGCTCAGTGAAGCGCTTTTAAATCGCGAGTTTTAGTTTGTAATTGGTGTTTCGTCCACGCGTGGTTTGTGGTTGATGTGATGAAAGGTGAAAGGTGAAGGTCGCTAGCACGTTAGTGGCGGAAGCGGCTTTCGATGCATAGTGACTCGCTGCGATCGTCGCATGGGGCTTGGTGCATGGAGTCCGCCAACGGAGTTGGGGATAAACATGGACGGTTCGCGGTTGCGGGGCGATTTCGTAAGGCGTGAAGGGTCAAGCGTAAAGCGCATGGTTGCAGGTCGCCGAGTGGTTTGTGGTTTTTGCTCGAACTCAAGTGCCCACCGTAGGTCGAGGTCAAGGTTGAGGTTGAGGTGAACTCGCTTTGTGGGGCAATCACGTTAACAGCGTTAGAAACAAGAATTACGGCTCAAGCAAAAAGTACTAAACACGCTCTTTGCGTATCACTCGATTTCGTAAAGGGTAAGGGGTCAAGCGTAAGGTGTCCGGTTAGCAATCAACGCGTGATTTGTGGTTTTTACTTGAACGAAAGTGCATACCGCATGAAGTGAAGGCGTAGGCGAAGGTTGAAGCGCTTGGACGTCAATGGCGG
>CAJXMT010000003.1 GCA_913056155.1 uncultured Cryomorphaceae bacterium | reverse complement strand
AAAAAATTGGCAGGAGCAATTAATATTACCGAAGGAGCCGTTTATCGTTACTTTGAAAACAAACACCGTTTGTTACTGTACTTGCTCTCTTGGTATTGGAAATGGCTTGAACATTGCTTAGTATTGGAACTTACCAATATGACAGACAGTGATGCAAAACTAAATAAATGCCTCATTCGAGTTATTGAAGGGCCTCCGTTTAAAGAAAGTGATTTTTTTAATTTACATACATTGCGCGATGTAATTATTGAAGAGTCGGTAAAAGCTTATTTTGGTAAAGAGGTTTACAAAAAAGAGAAAAAACCGTTTTACTCCGGGTTTTTGGATTTTGCCACGCGCTTTGCTGAAACCGTTAAAGAAAACAACCCGGCATATCAGCACCCCAAAATTTTGAGTGTTATGATTATTGAATCAATCATTCAACAGCAATATTATGAAAGGCACTTGCCGGAATTAACTGATTTAAGCGGTAATCTTGAAACGCAAGTGTCCTTTTTTAAAAACGTAATTATAAAAACCATACAAAACAATGGCTGATCCCGTTTCCAATACAATCCCCTTAAAAAGGCTACTCAGGCTGCTGGGTAAAGAGCGAAAAGTAATTTATGCCATTTTCTTCTATGCCGCTCTAAATGGTGTAGTGGTGCTTATATTACCACTGGGCATACAAGCTGTACTTACATTTCTGCTGGGTGGTAGATTAACGACTACCTGGGTGCTTTTGGTAATTTTTATTATGGCCGCACTCATTTTTGCCGGATTGATGCGTGTTGCTCAAATATCACTGGTGGAACGCCTTCAACAGCGCATTTTTGCCAAAGCCTCGTACGAAATATCTTACCGCATTCCCAAGTTTAAGCCGGAATCCATGTACAAAAAATACGCTCCTGAGTTGATTAACCGGTTCTTTGACACCATGAATATTCAAAAAGGAGTGCTTAAAATTTTAGTTGATTTTACCACTGCAGCTCTGGAAATTGTATTCGGCTTGATACTGCTCAGTGTTTATCACCCCATTTTCTTGGCCTACAGTATCAGCCTTGTCATTTTTATCTACCTTTTATTTAAATGGACATCGCCCAAAGCCATTCGCACCAAGTTGAAAGAATCTCGGGCAAAATATAAAATGGCCTATTGGCTGCAAGAAGTCAGCAGGAACTTAGCCACCTTTAAATTAGCAGGCGAGACTTTAATGCCGCAAGAAAGGGTAGATTCCATTTCTGAAGACTACCTCACGCATCGTCAAAGCCACTTTAGAGTGTTAATTACCCAGTTTATGTTTATGATTGGCTTTAAAGTAATAACAGTGGGTGTACTGCTTATCGTTGGTAGTTTGTTGCTCATTGACGATCAAATAAGCATTGGGCAGTTTGTTGCGGCAGAAGTAATTATCGTGCTGCTCCTCAGCTCAATAGAAAAAGTTATTTTAAGTTTAGAAACGATATACGACACCGTTGTAGGAACTGAAAAAGTAGGCGAAATTACCGATGTGGATTTAGAAAGCGAGGAAGGGGAACACTGCTCACATGACACAACCCAAGGTTTTGAAATCCGTTTTCACGATGTTACTTTTCATTACCCCGGCATTTCAAAACCCACCCTGAAAAACTTCAACTTGAGGGTTGAGAAAGGTTCAAAAACCGTAATTGCCGGTACACAAGGAAGCGGAAAATCCACCGTTCTTCACCTTGCTGCCGGGCTTTACAGCACCTATGAGGGTAAAATTTTTATCAATGATATTCACCTCAACCTGATGAACCTTAGAGAGTACAGATCATATGTTGGTGACAGCATGTCACAACAAACGGTTTTCAACGGTACGCTCAAAGAAAACATCACTTTGAATCGCGCCGGAATTACCGAAGAAGATTATCACAACAGTTTGGAGTTAGCCAATCTAATCCCTTACATTCAAAACTTACCCAACGGAGATCACGAAATGTTGCTTCCCATGGGACAGTACATTCCCGATGACATCTCACGTAAAATTATTTTGGCTCGCAGCTTTTGCCATCCGTCAGGTTTACTGTTGCTGGAATCACCTGTACTTGACCTTAATCGCAATGAACAAGAGAAGGTGCTCAACCATATTTTCAACTTATCAAGTACCGTATTGGCGGTTTCAAACAATGAAGATGTGCTCAAAAGAGCCGAACGAATAATAACTTTAGAAAACGGCAATATAAATTTTGATGGAGATTACGCCGCATACAAAGCCCGAAATACATAGAAATCATGTTGGGAATATCAGAAAATATTGAAATTAAAAAGCTTCAAATCGAAAGCTTCAAAAGCAGCCGGCTCATAGGTATCAGCCAACAGGCCAAAAGTATTATTAAAATACTGCTGGGTTTGCTGTTGGTTTTTATCATTTCACTTTTTTTACCCTGGACACAAAACACGAGAGCAAGGGGAAAGCTCAACGCCCTCCAACCCACTCACAGGCCGCAAACCATTCACTCCATAATTGATGGAAGAATTGAAAGCTGGAACGTTCAAGAGGGGGATTATGTAGAAAAGGGTGATACGATCATGAAAATATCTGAAATTCACAACAAGTTTTTAGATCCCGAGCTTTTGGTCAGAACCCAAAATCAAATTAACGCAAAGGCTCAAGCCGGTGAAGCGTACGATAAAAAAGTAGATGCTCTGGATTTACAAATTGAGGCTCTGAAAGCCAACAATAAATTAAGAATTGAGCAAGCACGAAATCGATTGAGACAAGCCGAGTTATTGGTAGAATCAGACAGTATTTCATACGAAGCCGCTAAAGTGAATTTTGATATTGCCGATGCACGCCTCAAACGTATGCAGGAATTGTATAAACAAGGTTTAAAGTCACTGACCGATTTAGAATCCAGAAAGCAAGAATTTCAAAAAAATCAAGTAAAACTCATCGCCGCAGAAAATAAATTACTCAGCAGCCGAAACGAATTACTAAGTGCCCAAATTGAACTCAACGCCATTCATTTCGATTTTCAAAATAAATTGGCTAAAGCGGAGTCTGAAAAATTTACAGCCATGTCTTCGGGCTTCACAACAAATGCCGAAGTCAACAAGTTGCAAAACGAATACAACAACTTCAAAGTGCGCGCCGGTATGTATTATGTTGTTGCTCCCCAAGCGGGTTATATTACACGAGCAGTTAAAGTGGGTGTGGGAGAACTCATCAAATCAGGAACTTCCATTATAAGCATTTTACCGGGCGATTACGAGCTCGCCGCTGAGGTTTACATTAAACCCATTGATTTACCCTTAGTACACGAGGGAAATAAAGTGAGGTTCATTTTTGACGGATGGCCCGCCATTATCTTTTCAGGATGGCCCAACTTAAGTAACGGCACGTTTGGAGGGGTTGTACGTGCGGTAGATAAATTCTCAGACAAAAAAAACAATCATTACCGCGTATTAATTGTTCCCGACAGCAGTGACACACCCTGGCCCGAGCCATTGAGAATAGGTACCGGCGCTGAGGCCATCATGCTCTTTAACGACGTGCCGGTTTGGTATGAAATATGGCGACAACTCAACGGCTTCCCTCCTGATTTTTATGAAGACGCGCTCGATAAAGAAAAACCTTCAGATATACTTTATGAACCCTATAAATAAATACATATTTACTTTTTTGGGGTTGATGATGTCGTGCGTTTATTATGCGCAAAATACCGACACATTGAGCTTTGAACAGTTCATTAACCAAGTGGGCAACTATCATCCTGTTGCAAAACAATCGGCTCTTATTCCAACTGCGGGTGACGAAGAGTTGAAAGCTGCCAGAGGAGGCTTTGACCCCCGAGTTTACGGTAGTTTTAACACAAAAGAGTTAGACGAATCGGTTTACTATAACAAGCAAGAGGCGGGAATTAAACTGCCCACATTCGGCGGAATTGAGCTCGACGCCAATTACGAACGAAACTCGGGAAATTACTTAAACCCCGAAGTTACCAACACGGCCGGGCTCCTCTCTGCCGGTATTCAACTCAATTTGGGTCGAGATTTATTTATAGATCAACGACGAGCAGCTCTCCGTCAAGCTCAGTTTTTTGCCGAACAAAGTAAAGAGGAGCAGAAGCAAATGCTCAATAAACTTTTTGAACAAAGTGCGCAGGCTTATTGGTCTTGGGCACAAGCCCAAGCCAATGTGAATGTTTTGGAAAAAGGTGTTGAATTGGCTTTCGAACGCTTTGAAGCCGTAAAAGAAAGCTTTAGATTAGGAGATCTTCCCGGTATAGATACTGTTGAAGCTTACACTCAAGTGCAGGCCATTCAAGATCGCTATTTAAAGGCACAAAACAATTTATATATGTATCGTCAAGAGCTTATTACCTATTTATGGGATGAAGACTTGAATCCGCTCGAGATCAATGATAATATCTATCCGCAAAACCTAAAAGCCACACAAAATCTTGAGCCCGCGAATAAAGAAGAGTACATAAATCTTCTTGAGGCTCATCCGGCTTTAAAAATTCAAGATTATCAAATTAAACAAGCTGAGGTGGACAGGCGCTTTAAGGCGGACAGACTCAAACCCAAGGTTTTTGTCAAATACAACTACTTGACTGAAGAAACGGGCACCGTTCCCGAGGCTGCACTGCTCACCAATAATTACAAGTTGGGCTTTGGCGTTTCCTCTTCTTTGTTTTTAAGAAGGGAAAGAGGACGACTAAATGTAGCCGATCTCAATTTAAAGGAACAGCGTTTCCGACGAACAGATACCCACGCGTTGCTTAAAGCGAATTTACAAAACACACTCAATACTTATGAAAACACCATTGACCGGCTCACTATTTTCAAAAGTAATGTAATCAATCTGGAACGATTACTCTTGGCCGAGCAAACCCGGTTTGAAATGGGCGAAAGTTCACTTTTTCTTATAAATTCACGGGAAATACGCTATATCGAAGCACAAACCATTTTAAATATTTTACACTCTGAGGCCCTCATTAATTTCGCCCAATTAAAGTCGGCATCGGGTACTGCTTGGAAAGCATTTTTGAACAATGAGAATTAGAAAAGCAAATCATGTTTCCTTCCCGGGTTATCAACATTCTAATGTCTTTCTCCTGTTGAAAACTTTACTCTTATCCTTAAAAACTGTAACTTCAAAATAAAATACTGTCTTTCAGTGTATAATAAACTTTTCGGGTGTAGTTAACAACCAACCCGGTATAAGTTGCATAATTTTCAACATAAGGTTTTAAAATCTTACAATAGTTTTGTCCTGATTTTCAAAATATATGATATCATGAATAAATACAACGTTCTAGCTGTAAACGGTGTAAATTCAGGTAATGCAAACAGGCTGGAGGCTTTAGCTGAAGGCACAAACATTAACCTTACCTACACCGAAATGAATGGGAGCAAGGCTCTTGATTCATTTAAATCCAATCAACCGGATTTGGTTTTGATTGAAACCGATGCCGATTCAGATCAATCTGAATTGAATTTAGCCAACGAGTTTCATCAAGTTAATGAAAATACCCCGGTTTTATTTCTAACCAAGGATCCGCTTAAGCTGAAAAGCGGCAGCCGCAAAGATTCTTATTTCCAATTTCCCGTCACTAAGCATGACTTTTCTAAAACGGTAACACAAACTATTTTAAACTACCGTAAAAAGAATCAGGCAGATGCGGGAATTAAAGAGGCGCCCTACCAGCGCAATGTACAAAATCACAGTTTCTTCGTGAAAATAGGCAATAAGCTTAAACGCGTGGAAACCGGGAAAATCAGCTACATTGAGGTGGAAGAAAAATACTGCTCGGTAAATATTGAAAACAGGCAAATACACGTAAAAATTGCCTTGAAAGATTTCTTGAAAAAATTACCGAATAGTAAATTTGTTCGTACACATCGCAACTTTGTAGTGAATACCGATTTTGTTCAGTCTGTTAATTTGGGCAGCAATACGGTAGTGATGGATGACAGAGAAATACCATTCAGCCGCACTTACAAAGAAGAGTTGATGAATCAACTCAATTTGATTTAAGCCCGGCCGTTCCATTAAACTTTTTACCCTTTTTACCCCGGTATTTACCCGTACCATTACCCCTAACGTATAAACCACGTACCATTTTCACCACTTTCCAAACCCCAAAAACTTACCTCCATTATTCATATTCAAGTACATCCTTCTCATTGGTTCTGACCATTAAAAATTTTTTAGTACTTTCCGCAGCAGGCATCAACTGACATTAATCGCTCATTTCATCCATCACCTCAATTAATACCTCATAAGATTTGAGATTGGTGAGATTATCTAGATGCAAACGATGGTATTCAATGGCCGAATTGGTAAGTGACTTGCGCATTGATTTTGATAATCCCGATTTACCTGCGGATAAAGCCGGGCTGCTCAAAAAGTGTTTAAGCCACTTGGTTTGTTGTATATCAAGTAAGTATCTTGACTCTGAAAGCCCGGAAGTACACTGCGCATTCACTAAATGGAAATAAGGTTTTTCTGTAATTTCCGGTTCTAAACCCAAAAATTTAGTCCATTGCCAAAGGGCATATAAATGAAACTCAGCAAAGTATTTTTGAGCAGCATCAAATCTTTTGAGTTCTGTTTTCATCCAGCGGTATAAATCGGGGTGCGGATCGTCTCGTTCCAAACTTTTGGTCAGAACCTCAGCCAAAAATAGCACTTGTGCCGATTTTACGAAATCGTAATGTATGCTTTGGTAGGGTTCTATTACCTCCAAACCGTTTAACCGATACAAATCGGTATTTTCTTTTTTGCGGTAAAGTACCTCAACTTGGGTAAAGGGCTGAAAACAATTGAGTTTAATTTTAGCTTTTTTTCGGCGTACGCCATGTACCACAAATGTTTGTACACCTTGGTCCAGCGTAAAAATGGTGACAACCACTCCGGTATCACCGTAATTAACCCTGCGCAAAACAAACCCCTCTTCTCTATCCATCAGCTGTGCGACTGTTAATTCACAAACATAATTTTTGTGGCCACAGATTCAACACCTTGTTGATCTGCAGCAAAAACCAGGTAAATTCCCGTGGGAACGCGACTGCCGTTTGGCCCGTTTCCGTTCCATATTGCTTGACCGCCCTCAGCACGTGTATCAAATACAAGGTTCCCGTTTATATCGGTAATTTTTACTCGGGCATCCCGCGCTAATCCTTTAATGGCAATATTTCCCGTAAAGTGCGGGTGAACCGGATTGGGGTACGCATAAACATCTTGCATGAGCGCATCGGGAGCAGTTGCCGTTCCCTTAAATGCGGTTAAACCGGCATCTGTAGCTATCAATACTTCACCATTAAACGGGTTTACATCCAAAGCTACTACAACATCACTGAGCAAAGAACTGTTAGCCTCAGTGAAATGAAAAATTTGCTCCGTTCCGTCAGCGCTCATCAAAAAAACGCCCGACCCCTCGGTAGCAAACCATTTTCGATCTGCACCATCTATTGCAATTGCCGTTACTGCCTCATTTTCTAATAAATACTGAGTAAAACCGTCCACTTGAACAAAGATTTGTTGTGCATCTACATCATTATTCGCCTCTGTTACATTCGAAGGAGAAAAAAACACGGCCACCCCTTGATCGGTTCCTACCCAAATACGGCCTGAGTTGTCCTCTGCCATGCTTAAAACTCCGGTTGATGGAAGGTTACCACTTCCTTCTTGCGCATTCAAAATGAGGGCTTGATCATCGTCTGTATTATTTAATGTACCGTTATCATCAAAAACCAAAATACCCTTATCGAGTAAGTTTACCCATTTGTGCCCGTTTGAGGTAATCAGCACATCGCCTACCCGATCTCCAAAATCAATTAATCCCGCAAAGTTGTAGCTGTAAAACTCATCGTCTTCTGTTTTAACGGCCAATGCCTCTTGAACATTGGTCACAGTCATCCATAAATTATTTTCATCATCCACGGCTATACTGCTCACCTGAATGTCGGGCTCGTCTTCACTTCTATCATCACCGCCCAACGGCGTGTTGGTATTGTTATACACGGCAACCAACTCATCATCTTCCCAAGCTAAAACACCGTTACTGTAAGAGGCGGTGTAAAATCGATTACTCGCATTGCGATCTGCAGCTATATCCACAAAATCAAAATAATCCTCCATTTCAGGATAATTCCTAAAGCTGTAATTTTTCCATACGCCCGTATTGTTATTTTGTATAAAAAAACCGTCCCGGGTAAATTGAGGTACTTGCCTCACCGTTATACCGCCTGATGCCACATAACTTTTGCCGTGAGCAAAATCGAATCTGCGCGCCCTGCTAGCCTGCGGACTTTGCAACAAAAAACGATCATTCATCCAAATGCGTTCGTTCCTGATCACACCCTGATTATTATCGGCGATCCAATACTCCTCGGGATTATCACCCGAAATTATATCGCGCGGGGCCGGAAGTTCTTCTGTTTCGTAGGTAAATATATTAAACTCCGTTTCGTAATCAGAATTGAGAAAAACAACATCTTCATTTCGCGCGACCATCAACATATCGCCTTGCACTTTCAAAGAAAAAAAGTTCCAATTTCCAAACCCCGCCGGAGTTTGCCAACCGGTTTCGGTTCTGACCAAAACAGAATCCTTTTTAAATTCCCTGCTGCGCTTATTTATGATTAGTTGATTGTTAAAACTTATCACGTCGTGGTACGCTGAATCGGCCATGGGCACTTCGCTCATTCGACGCCATGACTCGCCGATTCGTAAAAGCGGATTATTCAAATCAGCCGCAATCATGCCCTCCTCAGTAGCTGCGTATAATGTATCATTCAAAATGCAAGTACTGTTAATTTCAAGTGCAGCGGCGCCGTCACCCGGCAAATAGGTGTCACTCACTTCACGTCTTTCCAAGTTGTACTTGACAATACCGAATTGAGTGGATATATAGGCATCACTCCCCTGAATATTAATGTTTTGAATACCTCTTTCGGGGAAGTCGGAAGAGCGTTGAATATCGTTGTAAGTACGTATTGTATTGCCTTGTATAATGTCTAAGCTTCCCGAGGCATATCCCACAACAACTACGTTCAATGCATCTGATGCTGCAAGTGCCGTGACGTTTGTTCCCGACAAACCCGTTACTCGACTTAACCGTGAAGCGGCCATATCGCGAACATCAATTTCCACCAGTGCAAACGGAGTGGCACCATAAACTTTGTTACCTTGCTTTACAACCGTATGAACTTCCCCGTAGGGCAAATAATCAATCCAAGTTCCTACACCGCGTTCCTGAGCAAAACCGCCGGCGGAAAAAACCAATACAACTAGAAATGATAAAACCTTCATCAACATAAATTTTAGATACAACGCCAAATTGTGAAAATCATTTCATTTTCACCAAGCCTGAGCAAACTCTCGTCATTCAAAAACATTTGATTATTTACATTGGTCAAAACCCCAATTCTTCAGTTTATCATGCATTGTATTTTGTTATCTGATTATCAATATATTAAAAAAACCCTTCATTTGTAAGATCTCCTAAAAAATGACTTACACCCTTATCGGGCTATTTTAGTGGAACAAACAACCCCATTTCAATTCCTTTTATAAAAAAAGGCTTGTTTTTAACTACCTTCCCAAATGAATAAGCAAGACACTAATATCTGCCGGACTCACTCCACTGATGCGAGAAGCTTGACCTAAAGTTTCGGGTTTTATATTCGAAAGTTTTTCGCGTGCCTCAGCACTTATCGAAGTCAAGGCATGATAATCCACACGATCGGGAATTTTTATATTTTCCAGTCGTTGCATTTTATCGGCCATTTCTTTCTCTTTTTGAATATAGCCTTCATACTTCGATTCTATTTCGACACCTTCCAAAACCAAATCTTCTCCCGATAATTCTGAGTTGATGAACTTTTGAAAAGTGGTTCCGTACTTCACTAATCCGTCCAAGTCAATTTGAGGTCGCTTCAATATATCAATATATTTTACTTTTTGCTTTAAAGGTGATGTTCCACGTGAAACCAACCAATCATTCAGTTCCTTGGGATCTGCGCTTTCACGATCTAAAAATGTACGAAGCGATTTTTTCAAAATCTTCTTTTTTTCCATTTCTCGCACGCGCTTATCTGAAGCCAATCCAATAGCATGCGATAAACGTGTGAGTCTTTCGTCCGCATTATCTTGTCTTAATAAAATACGATACTCCGCACGCGAGGTAAACATTCGGTAAGGTTCCTCAGTACCTTTTGTAATTAAATCGTCAATGAGTACACCAATATAGGCAGATTCACGTCCTAAAACAAAAGCCTCTTTATCTTGCACTTTTAACGCAGCATTAATTCCGGCCATTAAACCCTGACAGGCGGCCTCTTCATAACCTGTAGTTCCATTAATCTGGCCTGCAAAAAACAGACCTTCAACTAATTTCGTTTCTAATGAATACTTAAGCTGTGTAGGGGGAAAATAATCGTATTCAATAGCGTATCCCGGTCTAAAAATTTTGGCATTTTCAAACCCCACCATTTGCCTGATGGCACGAAATTGAACATCCTCGGGTAAGGAAGTGCTGAAGCCGTTTACATAACACTCCACGGTATTCCATCCTTCCGGTTCAACA
Organism: uncultured Cryomorphaceae bacterium; assembly: GCA_913056155.1. Classification (GTDB taxonomy): domain Bacteria; phylum Bacteroidota; class Bacteroidia; order Flavobacteriales_G; family Salibacteraceae; genus Salibacter. The sequence goes on along the minus strand of CAJXMT010000003.1, from coordinate 34,083 downwards.
AATATTTGATGTCTGTCGCGTTCTGCAAATCGGTGAATCTTATCTTCGATTGATGGACAATATCGCGGACCTTTACTTTCAATGGCGCCGTTAAACATCGGGCTACGGTCAAAACCTGAAGCTAAGGTATCATGAACTACCGGGTTCGTGTACGTAATTTGACAACTCAGCTGTTTAGTTAGCGGCGAGGTTCTATTCGAAAACGAAAATTTACCCGGTTTCTCATCTCCCTTTTGTTCCTCCATTTTAGAATAATCCAAGCTTCGACCATCAACCCGAGGCGGAGTTCCTGTCTTCATTCGACCCGCTTCAAATCCCAATTGTACTAATTGTTCGGTAATTCCGGTTGAAGACTTCTCACCGCTTCTGCCTCCACCCATGCGCTTTTCACCAATATGAATGGTCCCATTCAAAAATGTACCACTTGTTACAATTACAGTTTTACACGGAATATCGATACCAAGCCCCGTCTTGACTCCTCTCACTCGATTATTCTCTATAATGAAACCAACGACCATATCTTGCCAAAAATCCAAAGTTGGTATAGCTTCTAGTTCTTCGCGCCAATATGTATTAAATAAAGCTCTGTCATTCTGAGTACGCGGAGACCACATTGCCGGTCCTTTAGATCGATTCAACATTCGAAACTGTATCGCGCTTTTATCAGTTACTACCGCACTTAAGCCCCCGAGGGCATCAATTTCTCGTAGAATTTGACCTTTGGCAACTCCACCCATTGCGGGATTGCAACTCATTTGCGCAGTACGAGTCATATCCATTGTGACCAACAATACGTTTTGTCCCATATTAGCTGCGGCCGCAGCAGCTTCACAGCCTGCATGGCCTGCACCCACTACAATAGCATCATAGTTTTGAATCATAAATATGTATTTGTTTCACGTGAAACATGTAAAAATTTCAACGCCTTTTCCTCGGCGATTCTCATATCAGTTTTTTCCTTTTCTGTAACATCATTCCACCCCATACAGTGCAATAATCCATGCACCATAACGCGGAATAACTCCGTTTCAAAATTCACTTTAAACCGTTGCGCATTCTCCATAATCACTTCCGGACACAAAAATATATCACAATAAATACGCTTGTTCACGCTCTCATTAAATGTGATAATATCTGTTGCGTATCGATGATCCAATACTTCTGTATTCAATTTTATCATCGCCTTTTTGTCGATGAAAACATAAACGATTTCTCCTGTACGAAAACCTAAAAAAGACATCAACTCTATAAGAGCGTTTCGTACTTTCTCCGGATTTTGAAAATCCGGTTTTTCAGATCCGTTCAACTGAATAGCCATTACTCAAAATATCGGTTTACGCGTTCCTTGTAAAATCGATTCAATTCAGTCGGTGATTTTCGAAATAAGTCAGCGACTCTCTCCTTCTCTTTCAAATAATCCAATATTTCCGGTGGTACCTCTTTTTGTTTTTTCTTTCCCACCTCACTCTCTCTTTCCTCTTGTTTGTCCTGTTCACGCATAGCAGTTTCAGCTTCAAGCATTTTCGACATAATCTCCTGCTGTCGTTTAAGGGTCTCTAAATCAATTCTTTGATTCACAAAATCCTCTTCATTATCTTCTAATTTCTTTTCAATTTCTTTCAATTTCTCACCCGCACCCCCACCTTCCTTTTTGGCTTCCTCAGCGGCCATTTGCCTTAGGGCGTTGCGCATAGCCTTTTGTTCACCAACCATCTTGGAAAGTTGTTCGCTTTGATCGGACTTACTACCGCCTGAACCGCCTTCTTTTTCTCCTTCACCCTTTTCTTGACCGCCCTTATTTTTACCCAGCATGTCCTTCATCTTCTCCATATTCTTCTTCAGTTGCTCTTTCATCTTTTTCATTTGACCCTTACCCGGTTTTGAAGCACTTCCGGGTTTATTACAATTACCTTCACCAAATTTTTGCTGTGCCATTTGTTCCTGCATCTGTTGAAGCATTTCACCAATCAATAAAGCCAAATTGTTATAATTTTTCATGCCTTCTCTCCCGGTAACTCCTGCATTTTCTTTTTGCCGCTCTACCATCCCATCAACAGTTTTAGCTAAATTTCGATTCAATTCTCTCAATTCCGTGGTAATCATTTCTTCCAAAAAGAACAGCCTTTTCGACAACTCCCGTAAACTGTCTTCAACCATTTTTGTATCATCAACAATGTTGTTTTGTTCAATAGTCAAATTCACGTACTGTGGGTTATCCGTATTGGTAACAGAAAAAGAATTCATCACGTCTTCTTGTCTAAAAGATAATTGAATCAAGTTTTCTTGAATCATACGCATAGCTTCCATGTCCACTTCCAGTTGTTCCGCTTGTTGACTTTGCATAGCACTATTCATGGCATCACTCATCTCGCCCATTTTCTCAGCTGCATCTTTCTGTTTCTCCTTTGATCCTTTTGAATCCCCTTCGCCTGCCTTTTCAGATGCTTCATTCATGTCGTCTGTAATATCTTCCATGGATTCATTATCCATATCTAAATCATCCATTCCGAGCTCTTCAGCGCGTTCCTCCATTTCATCCACTTCCTGTTTCAACACATCGAATTCCTCATTTAATTCATCCTGTTCATCTTTTCTCTCTTCATCACTTAGATCCTCATTTTCTGCGAGCTCATCTTGCTTTTCTTGTAACTCCTTCATTCGATCCGCCGCATCTTCCCAGTCCTTTTCCAGTTCCAAACGCTTAAACAACTCCATTTCCCGGTCGAGCTGTTCATTAATATCTTCCTGATTGAATTCCATATCTTCAAGATTTTCAAGCAGTTCATCTTTATTCATATCCTCTCGAAGCTTCTCCATTTCCTCAAAAAGTTCCCGCAATTCCTCATCTTCCATCAGCTTATCAAACAGTTCATCTAACTTTTTCTGTTTTTCCTTTAATTCTTCAGACATATCGAAATTCTTCTCATTCAACTCCGACAGTTCCTTTTTCTCCCTTTTGACCTTTTCTGATTTCTTTTCCAATTGATTTTGCATCTCAAGTAGATCCTCTAATCGCTTCTTATCTTGCCAATCTGTCTTCTCCTTTTTGATCAGTTCTTCTCTAAAATCACTGATCTCACGATTCATATCTTCTGAAAGCTCTTTTAGTTCTTCAAGACTTTTCTCTAAATTTTTATTCTTTTTCCTCCTGACTTCCGCCATTTCTTTACTCGACAATTTATCGACTACAAAAACCTCACTTTGGGAAGCTTTATAGTTATTCACCTCATCATTGTCAAATACCTCAAAGTAAATACCTCTTTCATTCGTCTCTAAGCTATCCAGATTTAAAGCGTGGAAAAAGCGATGCGTTGAGCGTCCCCTTAAGTTTTCTATGTTCATTCTTTCACCAAACACGACAGCATCAAGGGATAACAATCCGTTATCATCTGCTACCTCACCAACAAAATACACGGTGTTTAACCCCGTGCTATCGCGGCGTAATTCAACAGATATTTCAGGATATTCATCCTCTATGATATCAATCACAAAATTATTTATCACTGTATCAATCATTTCACGACCAATAAGGGCCACTGAATACGTCAATCTTCTTTTCAAAAGGTGGCTTCTTGGTTCTGACCAAGAAAATAAAGAATCAGGAATAAAAGCTATACTATCCGTGTTTTCAACATCAAAATTCCATTTAATTTCAGAACCCTCAGGCAATGAAAGTTCTGATACACCCGAAAACGTTTCCTGCTCTTTGTTCAGGTATTCGGGATATTCCACATCCATTGAAAACCCGGATAACGCAGGAACATCTATCAAGTGAATAATAAAGTCCTCACTTTGATATTTGCCTGTGGCGAAATAAAAATTTCCCGGTTGTTGTATATTTTTCAAGGTGAGTACAAATGTGCTTTCTTCACCGGGTTTCATTTTCCATGTAGAACCTGCATAGATGATATTTAACTTATCAGGAACACTTTTACCTTCAATTTGAACCTTAATCGTCAAATCATCTCCACGTTTCACTCTTAAATTTTCGTTCAACAATTCAAACTTAAAAGGAGCCTGCTTTTCAAAAGGTATATGGTAATTTACGATATGGTGCGTGCCTGTAAAAAATAAATCCGGCGCAATGGCAAAAGTTAAAACGCCTAACCCCAAAACAACTCCCAAATACTTCAAACCCTTTTTACTCGGAGATAAGTCGATCGCCTCCGGAAAAGGAACGGTATCCAATTCTCGAGTTCTTTGATCAACCATTGCCAGAGCCAAATCATTGGTTTTTTCGTTTTGTAGGTAAAGCACATTTAACAATCTGTCTTCAACGTGAGCAAAATGCTTACCTATAATTTCAGCAGCTTTATTGCGATTTAAATCGCGCCCCATATTCAGCAACTTAGCAGTAGGTTTTACGACACCCCAACCAAATGAAAGAAGGAATGCAGTAATAAATCCAAAATAAAAAACGGCTCTTATAAAACCGTTGAAGCCAAATATATACTCGGCATAATTAATGAATACAAAAAGACTTAACGCAATTAAGAATGTATATATCAATCCTTTAATAATCTCATTTCGATAATATCGTATTATGAAATCATCAAGTTTTTTGATAAGTAAATTTGAGTTATTTTCCATTCGTATTTAGTATCTCAATTATTTATACATTTGCCAATTGAAACCTTCTGTTGCCAAACAGTCTAACCATTGAGCAAAAGTAATTAAAATCAATTTGCATGTTACCTACCTTTATTTCTACCCGTAGAATTGGTGTTTATACCTTACGCCTTTTTACACTCATTGTTGTATCCATTTCGAGTATTCATATTTGCGAGGCGCAATTATGGAAAAGACATCGAGGTGAAATTTATTTTGGCGGAGGGGCATCTCAAATGTTGGGCGACTTAGGTGGAGGAACAGGAGTAGGCCAAAACAGCATAGCCGATCTCAACTTAGAGGCTACAAACTTTGCCTTTTCAACCGGCTTTAAATATCGTGTAACGCCAGAAGTTACTACCCGATTGGGTTTGAGTTGGGCTCGTGTTTCCGGATCTGATGAATTTTCACAAGATAATCAGGGAAGACGAAATCGTAATTTGAGTGTACGAACTGATATTATTGAAATTTCCCCTATGTTGGAATTCTATATCATTAAGGATCGATTACCGCTCAATCTCTCTTTAGGACGCAGGTATCGCCGACACGGCCAAGGTGCAAGCTTTTCACTTTATGTAGCAACCGGTTTTACCATGCTTTATTACAACCCGCAAGCATTATTGGGAAGTACTTGGCACAATTTAAGACCGCTTAGCACAGAAGGACAAGGAATTAGACCCGGTTCTGCTCTTTATTCAGAATTCAGCTTTGCACTGCCTGTAGGAGTGGGATTTAAATTAAATTTAACTCGCGACTGGTCAATTGGTGTTGAAGGACAAGCCCGATTTACAGCCACGGATTATTTAGATGACGTAAGTACTACTTATTACGATAACCAAGCTATAGAACGCGCTCGTGGTCCCGTAGCGGCAGAACTTGCAGACAGACGTTTAGAAAACAGCGGTGGTGCCGGAGGCATTCGAGGAAACCCCGATAATAACGATGTTTATTTTATGCTTCAATTCAACATTGTGAAGCGCATTCAAATGATGAAAAGACGCAGACCCGTAAGAAGAAGATTCTAACTTTTTGTACCTTATTCAGCAAAGCCCTCTTCCAACAAGAGGGCTTTTTTATTGTTTGTACTGTCACTGTTTCAGCTGTAATCAACTTTATATCTTTGCACTTTTAAATGTTACATAAAAATGAGTAAACCCGTACGCGTGCGTTTTGCACCCAGCCCGACAGGTCCTTTACATATAGGAGGAGTGAGAACTGCCCTTTACAATTATCTTTTTGCCAAAAAGCAAGGCGGTACCTTTATACTCCGTATTGAGGATACCGATCAAACGCGATATATCAAAGGAGCAGAAGAATATATACAAGAAGCTTTAAAGTGGAGCGGTATTGTGCCCGACGAGGGACCTGAAAAAGGGGGTGATTACGGTCCTTATCGCCAATCTGATCGCAAAGCCGGGTACGGAAAATTTGTGCAACAACTCATTGATGAGGACAAAGCCTATTACGCTTTTGATAGCGCTGAAGAACTCACCGAAATGCGCGAACAAGCTAAAAAAGCCAAAATGCCCAATTGGCAATACAACAGTATTACGCGCAATTCCATGAAAAACTCGCTTACACTTTCTAAAGATGAGGTGCAAGCAAAACTGGACGCCAATGAGCCTTATGCTGTGCGAATTAAAATTCCGCGAAATGAAGAAGTACGATTTCACGATACCATTAGAGGTTGGATTGTTGTGAATACTTCAAATTTAGATGACAAGGTTATATTTAAATCAGACGGTATGCCCACTTATCACATGGCCAATGTGATAGATGATTATAACATGAAGATAAGTCATGTAATACGCGGCGAAGAGTGGTTACCTTCAGCACCTTTGCACGTTTTATTATATCGGTTTTTGGGTTGGGAAGACGCTATGCCTGAATTTGCCCATTTGCCTTTAATTTTAAAACCCGATGGTAACGGCAAGTTGAGCAAGCGTGACGGAGATCGATTGGGTTTTCCCGTATTCCCTATCAATTGGAAAAATCCCGAAACCGGCGAAACAGCTTCGGGATATCGCGAACAAGGCTATTTCCCTGAAGCTTTCACTAACATGCTGGCGTTTTTAGGTTGGAATCCCGGTTCTGACCAAGAAATATATCCGTTGCAAGATCTTATTGATGCATTTTCGCTAGAGCGCGTAGGCAAAGCCGGTGCTAAATTTGACGCTAAAAAAACAGTTTGGTTTAATGAACAATACCTTAAGAATACCGAAAATAAAAAGTTGGCTGAACTGCTTGTTCCTGTTTTAAAAGAACAAGAAATTGAATTTAATACTGCTCAACTTCCTTCCATTTGCGGCTTACTCAAAGAACGGGCTTCTTTTTTAACCGAAATGGTTCAAAACGGTTTGTATTTTTTCAAAGCACCTAACGAATACGATGAAAAAACAATAAATAAAAAGTGGAAAGAAAATGCTCCGCATATTGTTGAAGATTTAAAAGCCGCTTTCTCACGAACCGATTATACCGCTCAATCTCTTAAGGAAGCTTTTGAAACATATTTAGCACAAAATGAGCTTAGTTTTGGTAAAGCAGGTCCTGTATTACGGGTGGCCATTACGGGCAGCGGTATGGGTCCTTCACTATTTGATATATGTGCTATTTTAGGACAAAAAGAAGTGGAGTCACGTATCAATAAGGCTTTAAAAGAATTACCGTAATGGACGAAATTACGATTGAAGGAATTAGATGCTTTGCTTATCACGGTTGTATACCGGCTGAACGTAAAACCGGCGGATACTTCAGCACTACGGTTAAAATCACGGGAAATTTCCTTAAAGCGGCAGAAGAAGATAATTTAAAATTAGCCGTGGACTATGTTACCGTAAGTCGTATTGTGGTGGCTGAAATGAAAATAAGAGCAGATTTAATCGAAACCGTGGCATACCGTATATTAGATGCACTGCGTTCATCATATCCGTCCACTCAACAAATAGAAGTAAGCGTAACGAAAGAAAGGGCTCCAATTGAATTGGATGTGCAACAAGTTACAGTAAAAGTGGTGGGCTAACTGTAATATTTTGTACATTTGCATTTCTTTTGAAAAGGTCGCGTGGCCGAGTGGTTAGGCAGAGGTCTGCAAAACCTTGTACAGCAGTTCGAATCTGCTCGCGACCTCAAATCTACACCCCGTTTTACGCCATGTAAATCGGGGTTTTTTAATCTTTTCTTTTATGCCTAAAAAAATTGATGTTTCTCGTCAAGTTCTCGATACAGCTATATCCTATTCTCAATATTTTCAATCGCTTCAAGAGCGAGTAGAGCAATCTCAAACACCTCAAAATCAAAAAGAAGAACTCTATTTAAAATATTATTTATTGGGCTTTAAACGCATGAAACGACTAAATAAAAAAGCGCAACTCACTGCTAAAACCAAAGCTTTTTTACAAAATGTTCAACACAAACAAACATGGCTGGTCATCACTGAAGGTTGGTGTGGCGACGCTGCGCACACATTGCCTTATCTTCATAATATGAGTAACTTAAACAATAATATTTCTTTAAAAATAATTTACAGAGACAATAATAACGTGATTGATCACTATTTAACAAACGGGGGTAAGTCTATTCCCAAGCTTATTGCATTTGATGATGAACATAATGAGCTTTTTACTTGGGGGCCTCGACCTCAACACATACAAAAATCCTATTTACGTATGAAAAAGGACAAAATGCCTTTTGACGACATCACTAAATCATTGCAACTGCTCTACAATAAAGATGAGGGTTTGGGACTACAAAAAGAATTATGCAGCTTACTTCAAAATAACTAAGAATTAATTCTCGATAAATTTTCCCGGTTTTATAATCATTATTTGTGCCCCACAATAAACTATTCTACCTCTCTTATCTTTAGTGTGTTATTTTCAAAGCAACACCCTAAGCATCTGCCCGGTCTGTACTATCTTTTTTTGAGAAATAATAACCGCCAACACCCATACCTACCAACGTAAAGATAAAAGTAAATAGTGTTTTTAGATTAGGTCCGGGATCACTCATAAAACCCATATTAAAGGGAATAAAAATAGTGACTGCAAAAACTACTATAGCAATTAATTTATTTTTAGACATGACCTGTTGATTTTTTGGTTGGTGCAAAAATAGACATTTACTGTTTAAAAATATCTCCCCCTATTTTTTTCTCGATCAGAACCTGAAATTCTCTGTAAAAAACCTTCATCTCAAAACAGCTTGCGCCTCAACTGAAATATAAACACTAATTTTACAACCGTTTAAAACAGAAAAAAATATGGTAGTATTTACAGAATCAACACTTCAAAATTGCATTATTCATACTGTTGGAAACCAATCAGATGAAAATAATTTTTTACTTACAAATAAAACAATTCCACTCAGTGATGAATTGGAAGAAACGCTACATCGGTTTTTAATTAAACCGTTTAAAACCAATCAAAGTTTTTACAAGTTTCATCACCATTCACAGGATTTGGCACGTAACGACGTTTATTTTTTTGTGAAAAGCATATTTGAAAATCCCTATGAATTCACTTCACAATCTAAAAAGATTGCTGAGTACTTGCAGGAAAAATCACAACATCCGGCCATTAAAAACGGTGAGTGCTGCATCACATTTTTTGAAAATATTATTATTGAAGGTGAGCCGGTAAATGCAATAGGTATCTTTAAATTCGAGCGAAAGGATACTTTTTTAAAACTTATTAATCAAACAGATCAATACAACATTAAACCCGAAGAAGGTTTGAATATAGATAAAAGTGATAAAGGCTGCATCATATTCGAAACCGAAAAAGATTCCGGATATCGTTTACTACTCTCTGATCAAAATAACTATGACGCCAAGTACTGGCCTGAGCAATTTTTAAATGTAAAACCCGATACTAACGAAAGTTACTTTACCGGTAAAACATTTGAAGCCGTAAATTCCTTTGCCAATGAAATGGTAGAACACAACGATTCTGCACCGGCCAGAATGGAAATGTTGGATAGAACGGCTAAATATTTTGATCAAAAAGAATCATTCGATATGGATGATTTTGTGGAGGAAGTGATTCAGACAGATGAGTACAAAGAAAAATTCAAAGACTATAAAAAAGAGTACGACATACAAAATGAGTTACCGGAAAGACCTCAATTCACCATTGATAAGGATACCTCTAAAAAATCGGTTAATAAGCTTAATAACACCATTAAATTGGACGGTCAAATTCAAATCAAACTCAATTTTAATAATGAAAACCAAGTGAATCATTATTTGGAAAAGGGATTTGACGAAAAAAAGCAAATGAGCTTTTACAAGGTATATTTTAGAGAAGAATCCTGAGGAAATCAATGGTAAAATAATGAGATGTATATATTACTATTCTGTTATTTCCAAAAAATAATATCGTTTTTTCTGTACTCAATTCATTATTTTTTGTAATTTGCGCAAAAACAAGTTATTCCTAAACGGGAAAACCTCTAAAAAAGCGGAATTATGAAAACAGAAACTGTAAATTCACAAGCAGAAGATTCGGTAAATACCGAAACAGAAGAAGAACTTTCATTGTGGAGTTTTTCACTATCGGGTGTAATAGGCGGGCTGGGTGCAGGGATTTTGAATAATATATGGATTATGGCTTTTCCCTACATCACTACCTATGGGGAAGATAACATACCTGTAATTGATTCCATTACGGTAACTATTTTATCTTTTGCTCCCGTATTTTTAGCGGCATTTGCTTATTACTTTATGTGTTCAAAAGGAATAGCCCGCGGAACTAAAATTTATGTCTCGCTCGGCATTTTAGTTTTATTGGGCAGTTTGTATTTTCCTCTCTTTCCACAAACATTGGAAGGTTATTTACCCGAGGAGTACATGAGTGAAGCTTTTGCGGCCTTTACCATTCCCATGCATATTATAGCCACTGCTTTTGCTTTGGTTATTATTCCTTGGTTTGTCAAATCAAACCACTAAAAGGCAATTAAAAAAAGGCAATCTTTTACAGATTGCCTTTTTTTCTTTCATCATTGAGGTTTAGACCAAAAAAATTAAGGTTTCACTTTTTTCCCGTTTATTCGGTCGTCTTTATTTTGATCATAATCGATGGTCAATAACAACACGCCTTGTTCATTATAACGTCGCCAGTCACCTTGTTTGCTGCCTGCCTCATAATTTCCAATGAGCTTTCTGTTTCCGTTGGGATGGTAATACCGGTGCTTTCCATCCGGCAGGCCGTCAATGAAATCACCTTTAAAGGCCAATTCATTTTCTTTTAAGTACCGGTGTTCCCAGGTTCCGAAGCGATAACCATCAATGTATTTACCTTCCATTTTATAATCCCCGCTTATAATCATCCAATCGCCGTCACGCAACCCCGAAACATAATAACCTTTCAGCAGAATATTACCTTCACGGTCATATTCCACTATTTCACCATCTTCACGACCGTTTCTAAACTCTTCTTTCCGCAGCAAACTCCCGTCTTCATAATACCACCGCCACATGCCGTGTGGTTTACCCCCGGCTATATACTTGCCCGTTTGCTCTGTTTGTTCGTTTTTAAAAAAGAATTTCCATTCTCCGTAACGCGCACCGTCTTTATATTCTCCTTTAGCTCTTAATTCACCCGTTTCAAAGTATTCTAACCAGGTTCCTTGTTTTAAACCTTGATGATCGACTACTCCTTTGCCCAATAAAACACCTTTGTTATAAATAGCTCCATCTACGATATGCCCGGAGTCGTCGTATTTTTTCCAAATGCCGTGCTCTTTACCGTTTAAGTAGTTCTTTTCCCACTCAATTTGCGCATTGGGATGAAACGTTCTCTTTTTTTCAACGGCCATGAGCTCTTCGGCATTTTCAACAACTTTACCGTCTATATATTTCAATGTACTGAGCAATTCCCCGTTGCGATCATATTCCCTAAAATAACCGTTTTTGAGTCCGTTGCGATAACGCCCTTCCAATTGCTTAGCTTTTTCAATTCCTTCATCCGGTTCTACATCATTGTAATACGTAATCCACAATCCTACTTTTTTGCCCTTAGGATCACGGCGGTTTATATCCATTCTATCTTTCAAAAAACCTTTTTCGTAGGTGAGTATCGATACAATTTCTTCTTTTTTATTGTACTCATAGGCAGTACTTTCAGGCTTACCTTCAACAAAAAAGCGCTCTTCTTGAATGGTTTGTAACTCGGGATAATAAAGAAACCCCTTACCCGTCTTTACATCATTTTCATAATGAACTTTGGATTTTAATAAACCCTCTTCGTTATACTGAAAAGTAAAACCGCTGCGATTACCGTCTTCATAATTTATTTTTTCAATAAGCGCACCGTCTTCACGGTAAAAAAGCCAAGTGCTGTCAGGCTTATCTTTGACCCGCTTTCCCTCAGATTTTAATTGACCGGTTTCGTAATACGTTTTCCACAATCCGGTGGGTTTTCCGTTTTTGAAATAACCTTCCGCCGAAACTTGTCCGTTCTCGTAGTAAAATATGTTGTAACCATTGGGATCAATTGTGCTTTCATCTTGAGACAAAACTAAAACGGGAAAGCACAAGAAAAGACCTAAGGTTTTGATTATTGTTTTAAACATCTCTTTATTATAGTATTCTTTATTTTATAAAATATCTATTACTATTATTAGGGTGTGGATAAGGTTGATAAAAATATTATTTTTTTCTTGCTTTTACGGGTTATCAAAAAATATCCACGAAAGTAAACAACTTATCAGTTTTTAAAAGGTTCAAGAATAATAGTAACGAGGGTTTTCAACATGTTGTTAGTATAGGTTATTCATGAGCATAAAAATAAAAATTCTTTGCGCAAAGCCGTTGGTTACTTGTCGATAAATTACGCTTAAATTTGCGCTAACTTATTTGGTGATCTCACAAACAAGACGCATTGAATTTTATTTTTACAATTGCAAGTAGAACTTGTCAGAGGTTATTAACGTGTTACAAATAAAAAGATGAGTAGTGTTGTTCATAACCTCATAACATACATTTAACGAATACTTTATATTATGAATATTGCATTAGGGAACGATCATGCGGGTTTAAAGTTAAAAAACAAACTGGTTGCATACCTCGAAAAAGAAGGTTATACTGTTATAGATTGCGGTACTTACAGTGAAGAAAGTTGTGATTATCCCGATTATGCTCATGCAGTGGCAAAGACCATGAAAACAGGTGATGCAAATAGAGGTATTGTTATTTGCGGTAGCGGGAACGGTATAAATATGGCTGTAAATAAACACGATCATATAAGAAGTGCACTTTGTTGGTTGCCTGAATTAGCAGAATTAGCCGTTCAACATAACAATGCCAATGTATTGGCTTTACCGGCACGCTTTATAGATGAAACCACAGCTTTAAATTGTTTGAAAGCCTTTTTAAAAGAAAAATTTGAAGGGGGAAGGCATGAACGCAGAGTAAATAAAATATGATGTACTGTCCGCTTTGCCTATCTGCTCGGGTTGCTGAATTTACAGAGGATTCGTTAAGCAGGTGTTTATTCAAATGTGAAAATTGTGAAGGCGTTTTTGTGAGAGAGGCTCAAATGGAGAGCGGTATAAAAGAAAAAGAGCGTTATCTCACGCACAATAATACCATTGAAAATAAGGGATATGTTGATTTTTTGCTCAGAGCCGTTATTCCGGCAGAACCTTATTTACATACTGTCGATAAAGGGCTGGATTACGGAAGCGGACCAAAACCTGTTTTAACAGAAATCCTCGAGCAAAAGGGATACAAATGTGAGGCATACGACTTCTATTTTCAGCCTCAACTTCCTCAAAAGCAGTACGATTTTATTTTTTCCACAGAAACCTTTGAGCATTTTAAAAACCCACGGAAAGAATTAGATACGCTTTGTAAACTGTTGGTAAAAGGCGGTATTTTAGTCATAATGACGCAACCTTACACCGCGCAAACCAACTTTAAAAAATGGTATTACGCGGGGGATTTTACCCACGTATTTTTTTATCATTCGCAAACCATGGAATACATAGCACGTGAGTTTGGATTTAAAATAATAAATCGAGATGAAAAGCGCGGTGTGTGGGTAATGAGATTGAACGACCAATAAAACGAACCTTTCATAATTATGTACCTTTGCCGCGTTAAATAAATTAGTATGATTACATCAATGACCGGTTATGGCAAAGCTGCCGGAACTTACGGTGAAAAAAATTTCACCGTTGAAATTAAATCGCTCAACAGCAAACAATCAGATATTTTTGTAAGGATGCCCTCCGGTTACAAAGAACTGGAGTTACCGTTTCGGTCACAAATTCACAAACAACTGCAGCGCGGTAAAGTTGAGTATAACCTCAATGTTGAAAGCACCGGTTCCGATCATGTTCAAACCATCAATCAAAAAGCCGCTGAAGTGTATCACAATCAAATTGTGCAATTGAGCGACCGGTTGGGATTAGAAACGAGCGATATGTTATCTCACCTGCTCAAGCTACCTGAAGTTTTACAATCTGATAAGCCTGACATTGAAGAAGGTGAAAAAGAGTTTTTAAAACAATTAACCGCTGAAGCGCTGGATCAACTTAATACCTTCAGAAAAAAAGAAGGTGAAAAATTACATGCCGACTTCAAGCAACGCATAACCGCTATTTTAGAAAAACTCAAAGTAGTTGAAGAGCATGAGCAACCGCGCATTGATACCGTAAAAGCAAAATTGGCCAAAGCCTTAAAAGACTTGAGTGATCACATAGAATCTGATGAAAATCGCTATGAGCAAGAATTGATTTACTACCTTGAAAAACTGGATATAACCGAGGAAAAAGTAAGGTTAAAGGCGCATTGTGAATATTTTGATGAAACCATGAACGGTTCAAAATCGCAAGGGAAAAAGCTGGGGTTTATTTTACAGGAAATAGGCCGGGAAATAAATACGATGGGTTCTAAAGCCAATTATGCACAAATTCAACGCGCAGTTGTTCAAATGAAAGATGAGCTCGAAAAAATGAAAGAGCAAATGCTAAATGTATTGTAATGCAAAACAAACTAATAATTCTTTCAGCTCCCAGCGGTGCGGGAAAAACGACCATAGTACACGAACTGTTAGATCGTATTTCCAATATTGAATTTTCCATTTCAGCTACGAGCCGTGAAAAAAGAGTAACTGAAATTCACGGTGAAGATTACTACTTTTTAACTACAGACCGTTTCAAAAAAGGCATTGGAAACAACGAGTTTGCCGAATGGGAAGAGGTTTATGAAAATCAGTTTTACGGAACTCTTAAAACTGAGTTGGAACGCATTTGGAGCAAAGGCAACCACATTATTTTTGACATTGATGTGGCGGGGGGGATCAACCTCAAGAAAAAATACGGTAAAAATGCACTGGCGGTTTTTATTCAGCCCCCATCGGTTAGTGCGCTGGAGGAGCGATTGCGCAAACGCAAAACAGAATCGGATGATAAAATTAAACAGCGTATTCAAAAAGCTCAACAAGAGTTGAATAGTGCTGCAAAATTTGACATAATCATCGTAAATGACGATTTACAAAAAGCCGTAGCAGAAACCGAAAATGCAGTAAAACGGTTTATTCATAACTAAACCTTCACAATAGTAAAACCCGCTATTCATGAACATTGGATTATACTTTGGAACCTTTAATCCCATACATGTAGGTCATTTAATTATAGCTAATTACATGGCTCAAAATACCGATCTGGATAAAGTATGGTTTATTGTTTCCCCGCAAAACCCGCTTAAAAAAAATACCAACCTGCTTGAAGATTATCACCGCCTGGCTCTGGTGGAAGCAGCGATTGAAAATAATTCTAAATTGGAGTGCAGTAATATCGAGTTTGGCCTGCCTAAACCCTCATATACCACAACCACTTTAGAGGCATTAAAAGAAAAACACCCCGGTTATTCCTTTAACCTCATAATGGGTGAAGATAACTTGCGCACTTTACACAAATGGTTGAATTACGAAACCATACTGGAAAATTACTTTATTTACGTTTACCCCAGGGCATTAACAGAGGAGGAGAGCGAAAAAATGAGGGGAAAACAATCCCGTTTTCACCGCCATTCCAAGGTTATTTACGTGAAAGCACCCATTATGAAAATATCTTCTACCTTAATCAGGCGCGCCATTAAAGAGGGTAAAGACGTGCAGTATTTACTCACACCCCCCGTACATAAATACTGTGATGAAATGAATTTTTACAAATAGCCTTTTGGTCAGAACCGACTACAATCCACTGAAAATATTAGATTTACCAATACCTGATTTATTGAGAAAATACAAAAGAGAGGTTTTCAAAACCCCGATGCCGTAAACTGAAGATCGTTTAAAATTAATGGAAGAGGCCTCTTTAAAGTATTTGGTTGGGCAAGTAACCTCGGCAATTTCGTAACCCGCGTAACAAATTTGAGCCAGCATTTGATTGTCAAAAACAAAATCATCACTGTTTGTATTGTAGGGTATTTTTTCCAGCACTTCACGAGAAAACGCGCGGTATCCCGTGTGGTACTCTGATAGTTTTTGACTCATCAAAATATTTTGAGTTAACGTTAAAAAACGATTGGCGATGTATTTATAAAATGGCATACCGCCTTTTAGCGCGCCTTTTCCTAAAATACGAGAACCCAGTACAACAGGATAAACGTCATTGGCAATTAAATAACACATCGAGGGAATAAGTTTGGGTGTGTATTGATAATCGGGGTGAACCATAATCACAATATCGGCACCCAACTCCAATGCTTTATTGTAACACGATTTTTGATTACCGCCGTAGCCTTTGTTTTGTTTGTGGGTAATAACGTGTTTAATACCTATTTCCCGCGCTTTTGAGGCCGTGTTGTCATTACTCTTGTCATCTACCAAAATAACGTCATCCACTAAGTCAAACGGTATTTCGTTAAAAGTTTGTTCCAGTGTTTGCTCGGCATTATAAGCCGGCATTACCACAATTACTTTTTTGTTTTGTATCATGCTCAGTGTTTTCCGGTTGAACCAAAACCGCCGCTGCCCCGTGCGCTGGATTCCAATTCGTTTTGGGTTTTAAATTGAACCTGTGTGTAAGGAGCCACTACCATTTGGCAAATACGATCGCCGCTTTTAATGGTGTAGGGCTCTTGAGACAAATTAATCAGTAAAACGCCAATTTCCCCGCGGTAGTCGGCATCAATAGTGCCCGGGGCGTTTAAAACGGTTATGCCGTGTTTGTAAGCTAAACCTGAGCGGGGTCTTATTTGGGCTTCATACCCTTGCGGCAAAGCAATGTGTAAACCGGTTTTTATGAGTGCCCGCTCACCGGGTTTGAGTACGATTTCTTTTTTTGTAAAGGCACGCAAATCCAAACCGGCACTTTGATTGGTTGCGTATTGGGGAAGCGGATTGTCAGACTTGTTTACGATTTCAACTTTCATGTTCGTTTTTTTTCATCAGGAATTTGCTGAGGGTTTGGCGTTCTGACCAAAAGGTTAACAGTGCGAAGATAACAAACAACAAGGTGTTTATTGCATATTTTAAAGCGCCTTGAAACGGAAAAACGGTACTTAATAAATAAAGTCCCCAGGCACCGGCCAAATAGGCGGTCATGGTTTTGAGCTTGTAGGGAACGGGATAGTATTTTTGACCTAGAAAATAAGAGGCCGTGCATATTCCTCCGTATGCGGCTAAGGTGGCGTAAGCTGAACCGGTGTACCCAAAATGAGGAATGAGCAAAAGGTTAAAACTGATGGTAATAATGGCTCCAAACAGGGCTAAGTAAGCGCCGTAAGATGTTTTGTTGGTGAGTTTGTACCAAATACTGAAATTGTAGCTTAAACCCAGTAATATATTGGCAGAAAGTAATACCGGAACAATATGTAATCCGACATGGTAGCTTTCATCGGCGAGAAAGTGTTTCAATAAATCGAGGTAAAGCATCACAAATAAAAATACAAAAGCAGTGATGATGGTAAACCATTTTGTGATTTCTACATAACCTTGTTTGGCGTTGCTTTGCACCGATTGTGAAAAGAATAAAGGCTCAGCAGCATAGCGAAAAGCCTGTATAAAAAGGGTAATGATGATGGAGAGTTTATAAACGGCGCCGTAAATACCTACTTGTGACAATGCTTCTTCTCTGCCCACAATGGGTTCTAATACAATGCGAATTAAACGGCGGTCGAGAATTTCATTGATCATTCCGGCAAAACCCGCAAGCATAAGCGGGGCAGAGTAGATCAAAACTTGTTTAATCAGTTTTTTATTCAGAGCCAACGAGGCTTTTATATATACGGGTGCGGTAAAAAGGAATTTAACTGCTGAGGCGACTAGGTTGGCAATGAAAATGTAACCTACGCCAATCTCGGGATTGTACAACAGCGAAGTAAAAAAGTTGTGGTGACCGGCTTCACCTGCGGGCAGTAAAAACCCGACAAAAAATACGTTTAACCCGATGTTGACTGATATGGAAAGCAGCTGAATAAGGGCAAAGCGAAGGGGTTTTTCTTGCAATCGAAGTCGGGCGAGCGGAATGGCGGCGGAGGCATCAAATATGAGGGCAAAGCCCATCCATAAAATATATTCGGGATTTTCGGGGTAGAGTAGGGCACCGGCCAGTTCATCTGTAAAAAAAAGCAGTATCGCACTAAACAGCAAGCCGCTGTACAACATAAAACCCAAAATATTTTGAAGTACTTTGTGCTTGTCATAATCGGGTTTGCTGCTGAAACGAAAAAAACCGGTTTCTAACCCCCATGTAAGTAATATGGCACCAAAAGCGGCCAAGGAATAAACATCGGTAATAATACCGTACTCTGAGGTTACGAATTGTGCGGTGTGGAGCGGCACCAACAGGTAGTTTAAAAACCGGCCAACCATGCCTGACAGACCGTAAACTGCTGTTTGTCCCGCTAATTTTTTGAGTAGTGCTGCCATTTGGGTTTTCCCGTTTGCGAATACAGGGCTACAAAGAAAGGAAAAATTAATGCAACGTGTGGGAGGGGCTTTAAAAACGAAAAGCTCGTACGTCTTACGCACGAGCTTCTCTACCTTAAACCTTCTACCCTTATTGGTGATACAATAGTATGGCAGATATTTTGTATATAGGTGATGCTAATGCTTCTAATTCCTTAAGCAACAATTTTGAAGGTTTAAAGCGACGTTTTTCGGCATAAGAGGAAAACACTTGAAAAGCGAAATGTTTGGTGGTATATTGTAAGATATAGAAATCTGTAAATCAGAGCATAATATGATAAAAAGAAAGTTTATTTTAAAAGTTGGCGATAAATTGTTGAGGTGTAAGTTTATTTATCCGGTTGTATTTGTATTGGTTTGGGCCGTTGAATTACAAGCACAAAAAGACACTTTGCATATTCACTATTTTCCAAGTGGTTCTGTTTCTACTATTTCCTACATAGACGAGGCAAAATTGACGGGTAAAGCGCGTGCCTATAACTTCAAGGGTGAAGTTATTTATGAAGAGGAAACGAGGAGGATGTCCGGATCTGCGGGTGTGAACTTCACGCATCACGAAAACGGAATGGTTCACCGCGCCGATTTTTCATCCCATCCCGACGGGGGTATACAGTGGTTAAGTAAACTTACAGTTTTTAATGATCAAGGTGAAAAAATATCAGAAAAAAAGGAAGTTCATGATCCTCTGAGGCGGAGTCCGTATGTTGTGCCCGGGCCCGATTCGCCCCCGGGCCCAAAAAAACAGCGTGAAACGCACCGAAAAAAAGAAACTGAAAAGCCTACACCCATACCGTCCAAAAAGGAAGTAGTGCACTGTGCCGGAATACATCAAAATTACCTCACCGTAATCAATCACACGCGATTTAAAATAGAGGTGACGTTCATCTATCAAAATAAGGATACCGTAAAAGTATTGAAAAGCGGAGAAAAAATGGAAGGTCCCACCTATATTACGGCTGAAATTAGCGGTTTACCCGAGAAAAACCTCACTTTTAGGTACGTGCCGAAACGAAGGCGCAAAAAAGTGAAAAAGGTGGTAAAAAGTATCCAAAATGAAGTGTATAAAACTACGCACACCATTCACTTATTTGAAAGTGCTTTTGAAAAAAGAACTTCAAAATAACCCGTAGTTTTGGCAAAAAACACATTTGGAATTATCGACGGGTTTGAGTTGTAAAAGCGCCTTCTGTTCCCGGTTATCACCTTGATTGATTCCGGCTTTTTGTGTAACGAAAAGACTCAATTTTTAGGTCTTTTCGTTACGTGAAAGGTAAAGAGCTTGTAAATTCGCTTTACTGTTAGGAATAATTGAAAGTGCAGAAGTGGTTGGAGATGGGTAAAGTAGTTTGAATTAAATACTTGCCGGTACGTTCTAAGACTATTTATATTTCTCAATTATTTGACTGCGCATTTTGCGCAGAGAAAGATGTGATTTATTTTTTAAGTTTTCCAAATTTAAGTCTTCATCATTCGCTATATAAAAAGTATCAAATGCATTACAAGCTCCCGAGCGTTGGAGAGGGAAATAGAAGGCGACCAAATTGCTGTACAAATTATTTAATGAATTACCGTAAACGGGTTCAATCATTTGCAAGTCTCCTTCTAAACACTCTTTCGAGTAGCAGAGGCAATCACACAATGACGGGTTTTTCCCGTCGTTTGATTTGAGGTATAAATCCTCTTCGAGGATTGCATCGAACAAAAAATAATTGTTTTTATCTTCAGAAGTTTTTTTTTTAATACCAACTCGATATACCAATCGGGAACCGGCAGAGCATATTTTCTCGATATACTCATATTTATTGGTCAAACTTTGGTATTTTTCTATCGCGTTCTTGCTTTTTAGAGGAACGTTGAGCTTGTCAACTTCTTCGAATTGATCATCATCTCCCAAAAGCGTAAACTCACCGCCTCGTTTAAGCAGTATTCGTTTATTGGTTTCAACATCTACTAAGTGACCTTTCGAGTATTGAATTTTATAGGTTTTCATGGCAAATCAATTTGCAATTAAGGTACAATGATAATAAATTTAATTTGAGTTTTATGCTTGCCTGTTCTCCACAGCAATAATCGTTTCTTCTTTTTGATTTTTATCGAATTTAGTGTTGAACAATCATTTAGTAGGGGTTTTGTGCCATTTCCAAAATCTTTTCTTCGCTTACGTTTAAACGTATTTTCCAGCGGCTCACAAATTGGCCTTCTTCAATTCCTCCGGCATCAATTAAATTGTATTTGTTATTGACTTGTTTTTGCGCGTATTGAATGAACGAATGTAAGGCTTCAGTATGAAATAATTCGGCTAAATAACCCAATCGTTTGGTGAGTGCTGTGTTTTGATACGCTTTGGTATATTCAATTAACCTCCTGTTGGTGAGCCGGGCTTGAGCAAAAGCACTTATCAAATCTTCAAAATCCCCGGCATAGCGAGGTTGGTCAAAACAATCCACAATGGTCATTTCCACATCGGTAAGGTTAAACGCATCATCGCCGTACCCTTCTTTTATGATGCCGAGTTGTTTGTTTTCTTTTACGGTGACAAATTTTACAGGAACACCCAATATTTCGGTATTTCGCTTGCGGTTGGTGGTTTTTACAAAAACGGTATTGGGAAAACGCTCGGTTAGGCCGTGCAGGTGCAGTGCGGACCAATAAGCGATCGTGCTGTTTTTATTGAAAAAGGTAGCGAGCGCATGGATGTTGTTGTATGTGGATTTTGCATAAACACCGCGCTCAATGCGATTAAGTAAGCCTTTTTGGTATAGATTCTCTACCAACTCATTCACATTGTGAATTTGGCTTTTCGGTAAACGAGAAACTAAGTCACTTAATTTGAAGTATAGAATTTCATAATCATCCAAATATTTGAGGAGCGCTATTTGCTTCTCGGTTAAGTGTTCTGATATGTACGTACTTTTAGCCATTACCTTTTATGTTGCAATAGACCCTAAATATTGGGGTCTATCGTTACATGAACGGCAAAGGTAGTAAATTCTTTTATACTTTACTAAGATACTGAATCAGTGCCTTTTTGTTGTTTTGAATCTAATTGAACAGCGTCAAAATCTTCTTTTTCCAAATCGGGGTCGATTAAACGGGCTTGCTCATAGGTTAAATCGTACAATTTGTACACCATAAGATCAATTTGGTGCTCTAATTCCTCGGTATCTTCGCCGAGTTCTTTCATTTTTAAAATCTCAGTAACCTTATCGGCAAACTTGTTTTCAACTTCCTCGTCAGGGTAATGCAACAAAAGCGGAGTTAAAGCCTGAACACTTATAATCACATCGCCGGTTCCTGTTTTGGGTGAGTTCAAGATCAATTCACAAATAAAAAGTTTTGAATTTAATAAAGCGGTTAAATATTTCATTTTTTCTCCTGTCATTAAGACAGTACTGTCAAGGCTATACTCTCCTTCGGTGGAATTTGAAAATCGAATAATTGACCCGATTCGTTTCCAAACGACTTTATCTTTCTCAAAATCTTTCCAATACCCTATTTGATCTTGAGTTTCAAACCATTTATTCCCTGTTTTCTTTCTTGATTTAATTTTTTTACCTGATTCATCTTTGTATGTCTCTCCCGTTTGATTTAATTTCTTTCCAAATTGCAACAAAAAGTTTTTGATAGCCGGATAGTCATCAATATTAATGTTCATCGCAGGAAATGTTGCTATCAACCACAAATCGGCAAACTCGGCTTTATAGCGTTTGATATCGCGGCCGCGTAAAATGGGTTTGAGCAACTCGGCCGATTTAGGATCCTGCTTAATAAGTTCGTCTTTGGTGTTGCCATCAACAATAAAGGCTTTGTTATAACCGGTTAAAATTCCGCGATTAATCGTTACATCCCATTTCTTTAATGGCTTTCCAATACGTTCAATCTTTTCTTTTATGGCTTGTTCTTGCGGATTGAGAATGATCCAGTTGTTTTCACCGGGGTTGCTTACGGCTCCGAATTTGAGCAACTTGGGCTGTTCCATTTGTGCTTTGCTTTCCAGGGCAACGGCTTTTAATTCTTGGGAGCGGGACTTTTGGTTACGTACAAAAAGAATATTGGTATCCACCGTTGCGGAATCAAAAATGCCGGGGCCCAAATCAATGAGTTTGAGCGGTTTTTTATCTGCAAAATAGTTACGTAACGATTTTCCGTATTTGGCACGCATCCACTTATTTGAAGTAATGTAACTCAAAACGCCTTTGGGAGAAGTGATCTCCAAACCCATTTCGTAAAACAAGCTGTAAATATCGCCGGTTCGTTCAAATGTAGCGTAGTCTTGATCTTTATACACATCGGCGTATTTGATGTTTTTACCGGGCAACGCTTTTTGCAATTGAATGTATGGCGGATTCCCAATCACGATATCAAATTCACGTGTGCCAAACATCCACTCTGCATTAAACCAATCACTTTTAGAGTCGGGGTTAAACGGATTCCACTCGGCGATTTGCTGAGCTGCTTTGTTTTCAAAACCGAGGTCTCCAAGCAAATCGGCAATTTCATTGCGCAGTTTTTTGTCTTTTGCGCGGTATTTTCGCTTAGTGCGTTGAGTACGCGCTTTAAAGTATTTTTCACGAACACCTTCCAGTTCTTTTTTCTTGTTTTCAACTTCTTCGCTCGTAACAAAAAATGTTTTGTGCTTGCTGTTTTGCTGCTTATCCAGTTGAATAAGTGAGTTTGCGGCGATGAATTTGGTCTCTAAATTGGGCAGTGCCAATATGCCGTAATTTTCTTTTTGCGGGTCATTTTCCTGATCTACCAACAGCGAAATGAAAAACCGCAATTTGGTGATTTGCATCGCAATGGGCTGTATATCGGCACCGTAAAGGCAGTTTTGAATAAGGAAAAGTTTACGGGCGTAATCGGGATCATTGAGTTGATTATCAAAAACGCTTTTTATGTTGTTTTCCAGTTCTTCGTAATCGCTTTGCTCAATGGTTTTATTAAGCTCCTCTTTGAGTTTGTTAATTTGCGTGGCTTTCCAAAAGCGGTTGTCGGGATCTAACCGGTTTAGCAGTTTTACCATTTGTTGCAGGCATCCCATGGGGAACGCACCGGAACCGCAAGCGGGGTCTAAAATTTTTATTTCACTCAGAACCCGAACGACTTTTTCTTTTTCCGGTTCTGACAGTGAAAGGGGTTCTTCTTCATCAAAAAGATTTACGGCGGTATTGTATTACTATCAATTTCAGTGGTTTCACTGATGTAGTAAGCCAGTGATTCTTTCACCATATAATCCACAACGGGGCGCGGGGTGTAAAACGATCCGGATTCTTTACGAGCCGTGTTTTGGGTTTCGGGATTGTAACTTGCCAAGAGGTTTTCAAATACGGGACCCAGTAATTCGGGGTCGAGTGCCACTTCCATATCATCAGCCGTATTTTCATCAATGGTAAATTCGTATTGACTGAGCAAATCAATAATGCCCTTTACTTCAATATTGTTGTACTTTTCATCGGGCAAATACTCTGTGATGTCGGCTCTTCGGGTACCGAAAAAGAGAAAATCGGGGACTTTTAATCGCGTTTCGTTTTTGGGATTATCGGAAAAACAATCTACTCGAATATCCTTTTTTTCAAGGCCTTTTTCTTTATCCTCAGTTTGGACAATATCTAAATTTTCAAAGAGCCCGCCGTTGAGAAAAGGGATATCGCGCATGAGTTCCATAAAGCGGTTTTCATTATTGATAAATCGTTTACAGCGATAATACTGTTGTGAGCCGTACTGATCCTTTACCCATTTGCGACCGTTGTTGACGGGTGTGTTAAGCGTAGCGAAAAAGAGGTTTTGTAAAATAGCTTTGTAATAAGTGCTGCCTGTTTTGTCTTTGTAGTTGAGCAGGCTTTGCATTTCGTTTTGGTCAAAAAGCTCCTTGGGGATAAGCCCCTTTTGTTTCATAAACCAAGCAAACATGAGGCGTGTCACCAGCCTGATCATGGAGTTGGCTTTAAGCGTGTATTCATTTTCGTTACGCTCGTTGGGGAATTCCACTTTATCGAGTGAAGCAAAATACCAATTGCTGAGTTCTTTATAAAACTGTTTAGACAGCTTTTCAACGCTGAACGATTCTTGAATTTCGTCTAAATCACTAAACAAGCAACCGCCAACACGTTTTTTAAATGTTTTATTGAACGCATGCGGCTCTACAAAATAAGTGTAGCGTTTCCAGGTGGTATAGTCGGTGTCTTCATTACCGTATTTTCGGCGTACGAGTGAGAACCTAAAGTTGCCCGCTTCATCGTAAATAACCCCGATGGCCGCATCTTTAAAATTTTCCTTGAGCATTTTTTGGCAGCGGTGTATTGCATTTTTTTGGCACTGCGCTCGGTAATGCGGCCGTTCATTTTGCAACCGAAAACCAAGAGCTCATCAGCTTGAGGGAGCTCGGCTTCACCGAGTTTTTGCAATTCTGAAAACCGTTCGCTTTCGGTATCTGTAAGTAGATGATCAAAATTTTCGTCAATCGGGCGAAAGCTGCTTATTTTACTTTTAAAGAAGTCTTGTATCGTATCGGGGCTTACCTTGGAAATAAGTGCTTCAAGTTGCTTCATTGCGTTAGGTTGTTTTGATTGGGGTTAGGTTTTTGGTTGAGGACAAATGTAGGGAATTCGAATATTTTAGCCGGCGGTTAATATCTGTTGTGGGTGTTTTTGCGCAAAAACTAACTACTTGCCCAAAAATTTTTTCCTCTCATTAAAGACCCAATCAATGTCACCTTTGCTAATGCCGTTTTTAAAGAGTCGATTTTTAACAGCATCATCGGGTTGATATTCACGTTCTTCAACTCGATAAAACTGAAAAGGTTGAGATTTAGCATTTAAACAGATATCGGAATTCCTAACGAGAACTTCTTTTTTGACTTTAAAGAGTTCACTAACCATGACTTTGTCAATTTCAAAATATCTATCAAACTTATCCGGATTCATCACTATGTTGTAGGATTTACTCTCAACCTGTACAGATGGATATAATATTCCGATTTGCGATCCATTGAGAATTGCTTCTGATAAACATGCTGAAAGATAATACTGCTCATTTTGATCTGAAGGCACGTTTTTCGAAAATTCTTTTCCTAATTGTTCAAAAATTTCATTCTCTATTGGTTCAGGCTTTTTGTCTTCATACAAACCATAAAGCTCTTTGCTTAAGTCACTCGCATTGCTTTTGTGTTTTGGTGGTTTTATTGCGTATAAGTATAAATCTTCTTTTGCTTTCCATTTTCCAATGGAATACAGTTCATATCCATCTTTGCCATCTCTGTATAACTTTGAGGTTTCAACAATTGCCGGCATCCAGCCGTGTTTAATTTCAGTTGAAGTAACAGCACCGTAAAATTTTGATGACTGCTGTATATTACACCTGCCCAATATATCAATATTGAAGTAATCGCGTCTGTAAGATATTTGATCTTCAAAAGAAAACACTTCATTTCTCGTTTTATGCGGCCGTGCTCGATAAATTGACATTCCCTTTGGGATTTTATACTGAACTATTTTTAGTCCTGATAAAGCCGGTATAAGGCTATTAAGTCTAGCCTTATCGTCCTTTATCTCGCAGTTGAAAGATCTTAGTAAATTCAATAACTCTTTTCGATTTTCTTCAATAGTCATGATCTTGTTTTTTAAGGTTTTCCCTTGGTGTAGTTAGTTTGATAATTCTTATTTTATTCAACTCCTCCTCACACCCCTCACACCCCGTAACCTTCACCAATTCCACACCCAACGCCTTTTCAATTTTCCCGATTGTGGAGAGTTTAAGGTCGGCACCGCCTTTGAGGATTTTGTGCAGGGTGGGTTCGCTTAAACCCGTTTTTTGAGCGAGGTT
Organism: uncultured Cryomorphaceae bacterium; assembly: GCA_913056155.1. Classification (GTDB taxonomy): domain Bacteria; phylum Bacteroidota; class Bacteroidia; order Flavobacteriales_G; family Salibacteraceae; genus Salibacter. The sequence goes on along the minus strand of CAJXMT010000003.1, from coordinate 7,738 downwards.
GTGGTGTTGCATATCGGTGGTTTTTTCAATCGTGTTTTGCGAAAATAGAAAATTAATTCGTTTACAGGCTTCTCACTCATTGCCCCGCAAAACTATGACCCCGTACAGTGAGGTGTTTACGGTTCTGAAAAAAAAGATTAAAGGCCGCTCCCCAAAATATGATGGTCAACCTTTCAAACTCCTTTTTGATTAACTCTTGAATAAATTCATGTAGTCGTGGAACATATAGAGGCGGTTTCTTTTTCCGCCGGATATTTCTTTGATGATGTCCAGTTTTTCCAGTTCTTCAATGAGTTTGTATGCCGTTGCTTTTGATTTCCCGGTGATGGCAATGGTTTTATTTATTTCAATTATAGGTCTGTTATAGAGGTAGTTTATGATCTTTTGAGCATCTGCGGCGCGTGTTCCCAACGAGGTGGTTTTTAGCTCGAGCTCTTGTTTGAGCTGCAGGATACCGTTAAAAGTTTCAACGCCTTTACCGGCAATTTCAATGACACCGGTGAGGAAGAATTTCAACCATTGTGTGATGTCGTTATGTGTTCGTGCTCGCATCAAATTGTCGTAATACAGGGTGCGATTGCGTTCAAAAAAATCAGATAAATACAGTACGGGCTTTTTGAGAATTCCGCAATCAACCAAATAGAGGGTAATTAATAAGCGCCCTACTCTTCCGTTCCCGTCTAAAAAGGGGTGAATGGTTTCAAATTGATAGTGTATTATTCCAATCTTGATTAAATCGGGAATGGGTACTGTTCTGTCGTTTGCGAATTTTTCGAGGTCAGACATCAGCTCGGCAACGGTATGATGTGCAGGAGGTATAAAAACGGCATCAGATATACTTGAACCGCCTATCCAATTTTGGCTGTTGCGAAACTCACCCGGTTGTTTGTGCTTGCCGCGCACACCCTGCAACAATATTTTGTGTGTTTGTTTTATCAATCGCGATGAAAATGGGAGTGTATGAAGTTGTTGAACGGCGTTATTCATGGCGTCAATATAGTTTTGTACTTCTTCCCAATCATCTCGCTTCTCTTTTTTAACCTCTTCTTTTTCTAAGAATATTTCCTGCATGTTGGTTTGTGTACCTTCGATTTCACTACTCTTTGTAGCCTCTTTTGCAATGTGCATGCGGATGTATTGGTCGATGTCCACATATTCAGAATACATATCCAAACGGCCCAATATGCGATCTGCTTTACTCAGGAGCTGTAGCAATTGCATGTCATGGAGCTCCCAGTCTCTCAAAATAGGATTGGGTTGAAAACTCTTATAACTGCCCTGATTGATTTCTAATCCGGATTTAAAATTACGCATTTTCCTTAGTTTAGATTTTTGCCAAAAATAAGAATAAAAGATTTGTTAGTTTAGAAACCGGGCAAAAACTATACTTAGACGAAAACTTAGTATAGAAAAGTGTGATTTTCTGTATTTTTATTCTACACGGAGAAGTCTTTCGTTGGTTACTTCCTTTGGACAAAGGATAAAAACTTGACTATTCGTGGAATACGTAGTTTAAATTACTTTCATATTCAAGAATAAAAACACCCTTAGTCTAGAAAACAGTCAAAAACTAAACTAAGAAGGTTGCTTAGTTTAGTTTTTGAAGAAAAATGAAGCTGAAGGGTTTTCAAATACAGGTAAAAAATGCTTTGCTTTGCTCGTAAATCGAGGTGAATTGATGAGCGGAGTTTGTTTCATTGCAATAATGTTTACCCAATGTCCAAAGACCTTTTATGATGTCTTTAAACGATAGCCTCAGGAGCGGATTGATCTCATCAACATAGTTCCAAGTCTATTCTCGGGTTGTTTGGTGGAAGAGAATCCAACGACTTGTTGATGAAGCAGCAAATCACATTGAAACTTTATTTCTCGTTAGAACCTTTGTTGGACTTACTGTATTTCGGGCAATTCCAAATCTTCAAAGTCTGTTAACCTTCTTAGGTTATTAGAGGCTTTACCGATATGTTTTGACGCAGACCGATCAACAATATAACTTATAAGAAAAAGGCTGCCTCCAATTCCCAAAAGCCCATAAGATGCCGCTGCATCTGTATTTATTAATAAAATACCGCCACCTGTTAAAACAAAACCGCCAATAGTCAACCCTGTAGCAGTATTCTTATTCTTAACGTAAGCATCCATATTTAAACATGCATTCGAGATGATTTGTTTTTCGCGACTAGTTAGACCGGGCTTTACCTGAGCTTGAAAAGTATTATAAATAAATAAAAAAACAAGTGCAAAAAAATACTTTTGAACTTTAAAAACACCCTTAGACCGGTAATTGTGTGTTTTTTTCCGCCTCGAACTCTTTTTTGTGTTGTATAGTTTTGTTTTTGTAATTTTTTCCATCGTAATTTGATTAAAAGAGTACAAAACCTTGGGTGGTTTTTAAATTGATTCCAATTTAATTATGTGCGAATATACACATTGTTGTTGTAAATAACAAAGATTTTTAAAAATGGTTTTATCTAAAGGACAAACGAATAAACCCAACGGCGGATTGAAAATAAATCAGAGTAGTTATTTAAACGGGGGTAAGTTTTTCGCACGATAAAACACACACAATAAGTTTTTTTTGACGTTTGGTGTGTTGATTTTCAACCAATAGGGAGTATTTTACAATATGGTTTTATGGTTAGTCATTGCAAATTAAAACTTATCTTGTTGTTTCCACCCTCACCCTCACACTTCACCCTCGCCCTGCCCTAGTACCCCCGCCAGGACTCGAACCTGGATCTAGAGTTTAGGAAACTCCTATTCTATCCCTTGAACTACGGGGGCATGTGCGGCAAAAGTATAACAACCGTTTTATTTGCAGCATGAACTTCTTCATTTTGACAGTATCCCGGTTAATTTTGGTCAGAACCGGGCCGGTATTGCCCAAAACCGTACTTTCGTATCGCGAACTGTGATAATTTTAAAAGCATGCTCAAACTCAAAAATTATATCGACGGCGAATTGGTGGAACCCGCCTCAAAAATGTATATCGACAATTACCAACCCGCCACCGGCGCTGTGTTTTCAAAAATTCCAAACAGTGATGAAAAAGACGTTCAACAGGCTGTTGCCGCAGCCGAGGTGGCTTTTCAAACATGGTCAATAACTCCCAAAGATGAACGAGCCCGGGTTCTGAACAAAATTGCAGATTTAATAGAACAAAATGCAGATAAATTGGCTCAAGCAGAATCTCAAGACAACGGAAAACCGTTGAAATTGGCGCAAAAAGTGGATATTCCGCGGGCACGTGATAATTTTAGGTTTTTTGCCACCGGCATTATGCATTTTGCTTCTGAGTCGCACGCCATGGAAAACACGGCCGTCAATTATACCCTGCGCAAACCGCTGGGTACGGTGGGCTGTATTTCGCCGTGGAATTTGCCGCTGTATTTGTTCACGTGGAAAATTGCACCGGCACTGGCCGCCGGGAATTGTGTGGTGGCTAAACCCTCTGAGGTAACACCGGTTACGGCTTATTTATTAAGTGAGCTTTGCATTGAGGCCGGACTTCCCAAAGGGGTTTTAAATATTGTGCACGGTTTGGGCGGCTCAGCCGGATCGGCCATTGTGAATCACCCCGATGTAAAGGCCATTAGTTTTACCGGCGGTACACAAACCGGAAAAGCCATTGCCCGCGCTGCCGCGCCCGAATTCAAAAAGCTCTCGTTGGAGCTGGGCGGTAAAAATCCCAATATCATTTTTGCCGATTGCGATTTTGAGTTGGCCGTGAAAACTTCAGTGATGAGCAGCTTTGCCAATCAAGGGCAAATTTGTTTATGCGGATCGCGCATTTTTGTAGAGCGCTCTATCTATGAAAAGTTTAAAACAGAGTTTGTCAGTCGGGTGAATAACATGGTGGTGAGTCATCCCGATGACCCCAAAGCCAACTTGGGCGCTGTGGTCTCAAAACCGCACAAAGAAAAAATATTGAGTTATATAGATTTGGCTCGTGAAGAGGGCGGCACCATTCTCACCGGCGGTGAAGAGGTTGTTTTAGAGGGGGATTATAAAAACGGCTATTACATCAGACCCACTGTTATTGAGGGTTTAGATTACGCCTGCCGAACCAATCAAGAAGAAATTTTTGGCCCGGTGGTAACACTTACGCCTTTTGACAGTGAGGAGGAAGTGCTGAAAATGGCCAACTCCACCGATTACGGCTTGGCGGCTACCGTGTGGACAGAAAACTTAAAGCGAGCCCACCGAATAGCAAGAGATTTAGAAAGCGGAATTATTTGGATCAATTGCTGGTTATTGCGCGATTTGCGAACACCCTTTGGAGGTATGAAAAGCTCCGGGGTGGGTAGGGAAGGCGGTTTTGAGGCCTTGAAATTCTTCACAGAGCCCAAAAACGTGTGTATTATGTACTAAAAATTGTCGGTTATAACAGTAAACTGCGCCTTATACCGCTTCAATGCATTTTATGACCCTAATTGGAAAAGTCAAATTACCCGGCGATTACGCACCGTAATATTGAAATTAAATCTTATAGGGTAAAAGGTTTAATGGAAATGTCCGGTGTGTGAGCACCGGGCTTTTTTATATCCCTTATTTTTTTGATCAGAACCGCAATTCTTCAGCAAGCTTTATACTTTGATTTTACGCCTTGTGCCTTTAAAATAGTTATTGAGGGTCTTACCTGCACTACAGCACCCGTTCCTGTTCAAGCTTGCCGTAATATTGCATTACCAATAAGGGTAGAAGGTTTAAGGTAGAAAAAGCCCGTGAGAAGATCTCACGGGCTTTTTCGTTTTTACTGTAGTGACAGCAAACCGAGCAACTCGATGCTCAATTCAATTCTTTACTTCTCTATAAATGAATTTCTTAAACACAACCAAAACACCCTCATTCGAATCGAGATAAATCTGTTTACCCTCTCAGCTTGTTGAATTAGGGCTCAATCTGCGTGTCCCCAACTTCCACCAATGAATTGGGGACATGCGTTGGTGGATGTATTTCCGCTTACGGAAATCTGTGATCCATAAACCAAGCTGCGAAGCAGCATTAAATGCCGTAATTCCTCAGCCCTAAATGCTCTGATTATATGACGCAGATTAAACAGATTTTACAGATCTACCCAGATGTATGCCCTCCGGGCATTTAAGGGCGTGTTTCAAATGTGTTGACAGAGTACAATCAAAATTGAGTTTTCAAAATCAAACTACACCTTGAATAAAAAAGTACATAGCTGTTATTTCACTTTAGCGTGCCCCCAACTTCCACCAATACTTGCCCCCATCTCCCCCCAACTGTCCCACCAACAAGTTGGGGGCAGGCGTTGGGGACATGCGTTGGCGATTTACAATTACAAACCCCATCACCCAAAAACAAAAAAGCCCCGGCGGGCATTCACTGCCGGCCGAGGCTCCGAAATCCTTATATTTCGTACAATCGAGAATGTGACGTACAAATAAGGATTTGTACGTGCTAAATCCCTATCAATTTAGGGTTTAACATATTCATACTTCTCGATTGTTTTGATTTCTTGACTGAATTCATGGAACATCCTCCTTTCGGTTTAGTTGAACATTTCCCGCAACCTTTCACCGATCAACTTACGGCTAATTGTGAAACGGGCTGCCGGATTTTCCGACAATTTGAATTATTGCCGCTAAGGTAAGTCGATATTTAATACCGCACAAACCCGCAACGCCAAAATAACGCCCCAAACGGTTAATTGTTGTAAACTATTTTTTCCCGCGGTACTTGTTTTTAACAAGAGGGCACGCCCGTGAATATACTCCTTGAAAACGAATCAAATGAATAGAGCCAAACAAAAATTGCAACTTACTAAACGATTCCTTTTCATGTAAAAATCACGATTAATAAAGTTACTTTTGCCGCGTTATTTCAAACGGCATTTTAATAAGCCCCTAATCTACGGTATGGATCATTCGTTGCGCAATTTACTTTTTTTTCTGTTGAGTTTCTGTTTTTCGCTGAATGTAAATGCTCAAAACACACCCGATAACGACAGCAACTCCATAGTTGAACCCGCTTTGCCCTTTGCCGTTCATTCCTCCAAACGCCTGTCTGACCGAAGTATTCAAGAAAAAAAAGAAGGTTTTTTCATGACGGGCTACCCGCGTTTTGAGTACGATCCCATTCGGGGAATCAGCGCGGGCGGGAGACTTAATTTCATTCAAAATAAAGACCGTGAAGATCCCTTTTTTAATTACACGGCATACCGTTACTTTTTAGCGGTGGGCGGCTATGTTTTTCAAAACACAAGATCAGGCTTTTACATGAATTTTGACGCTCCTTACATTCTCGATACTAAATGGAGGCTGAGAGTTAATGCCTTTTTCAGGAATAACCCCGACGAAAAGTATTTTGGAACCGGTAGGCAAACCGTTGAAAAACTCCAATTTGCCGATAAATCCGCCGGAAACTACGGCAACACGCGCACTTTTGAAAAGCTCGATGATTACCAAGACAACTTGAAAAAAGCAGTTTGGGACAGTGATCGCAATACTTTTGTAACAGATGCTTTTTACAACAGCTTTGAGCATACCGAAATATTCTTTGATTTTTTGCTGGAACGGACTTATTATGAAGGCCGACTCAGACTTATTGGAGGTTACGAGGCTTTATTTACCGCTTTTCGAGATTATACCGGAAAAGAAGTTTCGGCCTATTTAGAAGACGGCAGTACCGTAAATGCCATTCAGCGACAAACGCTCATTAACAAAGATCAAAACGGCTCATATTGGGAAAATCAAAACCTCACCGGGTTTGATGAATCGTTTAATTTCTCCGGAATCTTCGCAGCAGCTATCGTTTGGGACACGCGAGACTTTGAGGCCGATCCCGGAAAAGGAGTACTCCTGGAAATCTCCAATGAGTTTTCTCCCTCAATTTTGGGTTCTGACTTTCAATTTAATAAATCATCAGTGCACACCCACTGGTACCAAACCCTTTGGAATAAAGAAAATACTTATCAGCGATTGGTTTTTGCTGCCAATTTTTCGGGCAGTTATGTATCGGGCAGCGAAATAAACTTTATTGAACTTTTTGATATAGCCCGGCAAACCAAACGAAACGATATTTTAAAAGCACTGGGCGGCGGCTACTCCATGCGGGGGTATCGGGAGTCACGATTTACCGCCCCGACACTCTTGTTTTTTAATTTGGAACTCAGGTCGCATTTATTTGATTTTAATGTGCTTAATCAAAATATTGGAGTGGGATTATCACCATTCTATGATGTGGGCGGCGTTTGGGACTCCCCCTCGGCCGTAAATTTCAAAAAATGGCGCGGAGCACCGGGTATCGGCGGCCGTTTCAGTTGGAATCAATCAACCATTCTCAGGGTTGACTACGCCCGAAGCCGTGAAAGCAGTCAGTTCTTCGTGGGCGCTGATTATATATTTTAAAAAGCTCACTTCGTCTCATCAGTTACCCATATAACTATTTATTTCTTGGTCAGAACCCCACCCGAAGCAAGCGGAAGTTCGAATATGTAACGGTTTGATGAATACATAAAAGGGAAACCATCAGCGGAAGAGTCAGAAACAAGGGTAACATGACCACAAAAGGAATTATTTCCTTTTGAGGAGAATGAGCGTCAATCTCAAAACGTTCAACAATACGACCTCCAATTTGGCGCGCTGAATGTCGGTTCTGATAAAAGTTAGAATAACAACAACTTACCCGTTTATAAACGCATAAAACCGCAAGTAACCGCATAACATACGGGTTGTATTTGGAGGTTGCCGAATCTTTGCCTCGTCAAACA
>CAJXMT010000002.1 GCA_913056155.1 uncultured Cryomorphaceae bacterium | reverse complement strand
CTGAGATTTCAAAGAATGAAGATTTCCTTTCTGAACTAGCTAGACTTTCATCATCATTCGGAGTTTGTGTAATTGAATTGGACATCAATGACCCAAATTCAGCATCAATTAGATTTCCTGCACAGACAAGAGAAAACCTAGATTGGGAGACAATGAACAAGCTGACAGTAATGAATAAAGACTTCAAACAGTTTGTAAAAAGAGTAAGGATTGACTTAAAAAGCAATGAGATAAGAAAAGAAAAATACGACAAGATATTGGATGAAGGACAACTTGAAAAAATAATAAAAAACTAGCCACAACAACACCTATGCGCAATAGCGCCCTGCGGGACGCTACTGCGCATAGCCAAACCGTTACCTGCCATATGAAACAGGACAACTGACAAAAAAACTCGAAGTTTGTAGTCGACATTATTACGACTAAGGTTTGCAGACTTCTAATTAAAAACAACAATTAACCGCTGAATTTGAACCTTATAGGCAGAAAAAATTAAAACAATGGAAGAAAAAGAAATTTGGAAAGGCAGTCCGTCACAATGGACAAATTTTGGGACATATGTATTTTGTATCCTTTTTAGTTGGCTTGTAATACCAATCTTCATTGCCCTATGGAGATTTTTAGTCGTTAAAACTTGGAAAATTGAAATTACAGACCAAAGATTAATAGAAGAAAAAGGAGTTCTTTCAAAAACAACTGACGAACTTGAATTATACCGAGTAAAGGACATAAGACTTGAACAGCCTTTCTTTTTGCGACTTGTTGGATTATCGAATCTTATCATGGCGACTTCTGACAGGTCTCATTCCATTGTTAAGATACCAGCGATAAAAGACGGAAAAAACCTACGTGAACAACTTCGAGTAGCAGTTGACGCAAGACGAGACAAAAAACGTGTTCGCGAAACTGACTTCGAATAGAAAAGAAAAAATACGGCAGGTAACAGCACCTAAGAAAACATGGGGCGGATAGTGGTAAACTCCAGGTTCGTTCTTCGTGGCTACCTTTGTCACGGGCGGACAGGAAAGTGCTTCGAAAAGCCCCACGTTTCTTAGCTGCAAACCGTTAGTGGTAGTATGGCAATAATATCCGGTCCTTGCAAAACCCCAAATAATTCACCTCAAAACATGCCGTTGCGATGCTTTTCTTTTATTTTCGCCATTCCAATTATTCATCATGTATAGGGTTCTGACCAAAATTATACTGCTCCTGTTTATCTCCGCCGCGGCTTTTCACGTAAAAGCGCAACGTACAGATGCTGAAATTTTGCTTTCTCAAAACGAAGCGCCCAATGAAGAAGCTCATGATCATGACCTACACAAACCAAGTGTAGCGGCGCAAATTATCAAAGCTCCTTTTAACGGGGCATTGCTGTTTTATCAAAAACTGATTTCTCCCGTACTGGGTGCTAATTGCGGCTACCACGTAAGCTGTTCTCGCTTTTCGCAAAGGGCTCTGAAAAAAAAGGGCCTTTTTCGAGGGCTCTTCCTCACAGCCGACAGATTAACACGCTGTACACCCCAAGCTACTCGAGATATACCTTATGAATTGCACAACAGTAAGGGAAAAATCAAAGATGAAAAGTTTTACTTGGATTAATATTTTTACCCTCAGTGCGCTCGTTTGTGCGCTTTTCGCGGTGGAGGCAACCGCTCAAGTTCACACCTTAAAAGACTCCGGTATTGTTCGGTTTTCCCGCCACCTCATCAACAAAAAGCTGCATGAAGAAAATATCCGGTTGCTCCAAATTCACGCTGCCGCAGCAGATACTTCACGAGTGCTTTCGCGCCTCAAGGCGTACTCGTACTACAAAACAGGAAATACAGACTCGGCTTTACAGGTGCTCAACAACTTCAATACGCAAGAAGCATCACTTTTCAAGCTTTACCTCAAAACGCGCGCTGATTTGAAAACAGACACTTTCTTTGTTGAGTGTGATGCAAAACTGTACCCGCACTGCTTTGATTTGTTAAAGGTATCGCTGTTAAAAAACCGCCGGTTTGAGGAATACGGCAATTGGTTTTACCAACAAAAAACAGGAGCATTAAATTTTGATGACAAATTTACCCAATACACCGCCGTAAAGCGCAAATCGGGATTTTTGGCTGCCACGCTATCAGCTGTTATTCCCGGAACGGGTAAAATGTACGCCGGCAAACCGGGCGAAGGCTTAAGCGCATTGATTACCAATTTGATTTTAGGCTGGCAGTTTTATGATCACTATAATCATTTGGGTTTTCGTTCGGTCAGAACCATTGCCTACGGGGCACTTTTTTCCACCTTTTATTTGGGAAACATTTACGGGAGTGCCATTAGTGTGAGTGTATATAAAAACCAACAATATGAAGTATTGGACAACAGCATTATGCTGGACGTTTCTGTTCCCGTTGAGCGGTTATTTTCCCGCTGATGCGCAAATTGCCGATGACAGCTCGTATGCAGCGGGACTGTACCATGAACAAAAATTCGCGCAAGCTGCTCTTGAATACGAGTGGGCCGTATTTCAAGCTCAGGGAGCCCTCGAAAAAATCACATATTTAACGGCCAAAGCGGAGTGCCAAAAGCAATCGGGTGATTTTAACAAGGCGCTTCACAGCGTAAATAGGGCTGTTACACTTGCCAAGGGAAATGATTCGGCAACTGCTCAACTTTACCAAAAACGTATTTTCCTGCATTACGTCACGCAAGAATACGCCATGGCTATACAAGATTACTACAGGCTGCGCAAAAAACCCGAACTGCAAAAAGAGCAATTACACTTATACGCTTTAAGCCGCATGCGCAATTATGAAGACAGCGCCTTTTTTGCCGCACTTGAACAATTTGCCGCAATGACCCATAACGACTCGTTGGTACTGCAAGTACAAGAACAATTCAAGTCTATAAAAACCCTATCGCCGCGCAAAGCAAGTATTATTTCTGCGATTATACCGGGATTGGGAGCTGCAGCTGCCGGCAAACCCCTGCAAGGAATTACCTCACTTTTGACAATCGGCGCTTTTGGATATTACGGTTATTATGCCTTCACCAACGGCATGATTGGTACGGGCATTTTTTCAGGCGTGATGTTCCCGCTGCGCCTTTATTTAGGCGGCATTCATTACGCGGCGGTAACTGCTCGCGAAAAAAACCTTAAAAAGAGAAATGAAGTTTACAAAATAATTGAGCGTAAAGTGCTGTTTACCCATTTGAAACATCAAACCAACCACTAATCTTAAAAATATTTTAACTTAATATTGTACAAAATCAAATTTCGTCGTTTATTTGCGATTCATTTTTATACACTCATTATTATTCTTATTATTTTCATGAAAAAATCATTTCTTTTTTTTACTTTTTATATCCTGTTTACAAGTGTTATTAGCATTCAAGCGCAATACGTACCCGAAAAACAACTCGTCAATCGCATTGAAGAGCCTTTAGACGGCTTTAAGAGTGAAAACCTGGCCATACCGCTCGGGAGTACCAAAGAGATTATTCTACTGCGAAAAACGGATAATAAAACACGCGGTGAATTGGGGCGCATGGACATTTGGCGCGTGACCAAATACAACCAAAAACTCAATCAAGAATGGACCGATGAAATTTTGGGAACTAAAAACGGTTTTGTTAAGGACTATATCGTTGATGAAGAAGCCGGCAAGGTTTACCTGATGTTTTTTGGCGCAGGCGGAAAAGGAGAGGTGGCCGTAGTGAACAAAGATTTGCAATTTGCCGAAATTGATATTGAGTCCGGTCAAATACAAATGCATTTTGCCAAAATACCCAAACTCACTGTTTCTCACTTTAAAAAATCGGGTAATTTACTTTACGCTACAGGGGTTAAGCTTCCGAGCACGTTGCGCCAAATGTGTATGGGTTACTTGATGTGTTCTATCTATATATTCAATCCCATCAAGGCACTAAAGGCAGACCCGTACACGGTGGCCGTAGACTTAAGCAGTTCTCGTGCCACGCCTATGACAACCAAATTTAAAGGCTTCAACATCAACGTCACGGCTGCTTCTAATCATGACGGAACCGTTGATGTCATTTATAAAAATATCATCTCAAAAAAGAAATCGAACATATTAAAATTCAAGGTAGACCGCGAACGCACCACCGAATTGACAGAAATGAAGTTTGATCCCGATATTAACATGAACTCCGCCGTTATTGTAGAACACAATAATAAAAAATTGATTTTAGGCGGCTTTGGTGATCAAAGCGGCAAAAAAAATTGGCGTAATTTCTTATCATCACAATACACTAACGGGCTGTATTTTGGCGATATCACCAATGAAAAAAATCCGCAGTATCGCTTTTACGATTTTTCAGATATTAAGTCTGTACGTAAATTGCAAGAACAGTTGTATGAAGAGCGGAGCGGCTTGGCCAAGCTTTTCACGAAAAAGAAAACGGGAGTGGGTGAAATTAAGCAACAACTATTGTTACACAAACCGGTAATCATTGACGACGAGATTCACTTAAGAGCAGAATCTTTCACCCCTACTTACGTCACCTATACTACCACTAATTCAGACGGTTCCACAACCACACATCAAGTGTTTGACGGCTACTTATTCCTGGGCTTTACCATGGCCGCCTTTAATGATGAAGGTGATATGCTGTGGGATGTTTCATTCCCCACCGGCGAACTCAAAAGTTTTGTACTAAAAGAAACCGTGAAAGTAATGCGCGATGAATACGGCGATTTTAGTTTCATGTATTCAAATGGTTATGCCGTTGTAAAAAGAAGGTTAGAAGGTAATGAAGTTACGGAAATTGAGGAAGACGTACTCTCAGATGAAGAGGAAAAAATCAAGCGCAGCTACAGTCAAAGCATGGATTACTGGTATGATGACTTTTACATTGCTTACGGCACTCAAAAATTAAAAGAAGAAGGCTCGGGGTTATTCGGCGGAAGGCGCAAAACCTTCTTTCTGTCTAAAATTAAAAATGAAGATTAATCGGTATCTCTATATTCAGAACCGAACCCCGCACATCGGTTCTGACCGAAAAAAAACAAGAATAGAAATATGATTAAAAATACATTGCTTTTTTGGGCTGCTTGGTTGTTGAGCGTAAGCCTTTACGCCCAAAAAACCGAATTCAACAAAGATTACACCCCCGTTATTGCCAAGGGGGAAGTGCCTGAGGTTTTTTTGAAGCTTTCACGGGAGAAATACGAAAAGGCACTGGAAAAAGACATCACCGGAAATGAAAGACGCCAAACACGTAAATCAAAAGAAGAGTTTTTGTTGAGCAGCAACTACAAACTCAACAACTTTTTATTGAGCGGTACGGTGCTTTTTGGCGATCCCCTGACCCGGTATGTCAATGATGTTGCCGATGTTATTTTAGCCGATGAACCCGAATTGAGAAAGAAACTCTCGTTTTTTGTAACAAAAAATGCAAGCGTAAATGCCGCTGCTACGCACCAAGGTTATGTTTTTATAAATATGGGCATGCTGGCTCAAGTGCAAAACGAAGCTCAACTGGCCTACATCATAGGCCATGAAGTAGCGCACTACACTGAAGAGCACGTACTTGCCGGCCATTTAGAAAGCACAGAAATAAGAAAAGGAGAATCTTTCAAAGATTTGCGAAAAGCCGATAAAATATCGCTGCTCAGCAGTTACTCGAAGGAAAAAGAATTTCAAGCGGATGACATGGGGTTAAAACGTATTCTTAAAACCGATTACTCAACAGAAAAATGTTTCGGGATTTTTGATGTCATGCAGTACTCCTATTTGCCTTACGATGAAGTTGTTTTTGAAAAATCCTTTTTTGAATCGGGCGATTATGTTTTACCCGACGCGTATTTTATGGAAGAGCTGCAGGGCATTAAGCGCTCAGATGATTATGACGACAGTAAAAGTACACACCCTAATACGCGCAAACGACGTGAACAATTTATAGATGCATCGCTCGATTACGACGCAAAAGGTAAAGCTTTCATCGTATCTGAAGAGCGATTTCACCAAGTTCGCAACATGGCGCGATTAGAAATGAGCGGCATTTACCTCACCAACCGTGATTACGCAAACGCCGTTTACAACGCATACCTCAACTTAAAATCCTTTCCCGATAACCGATTTGCCAAATTGTGTATGGGAAAAGCCCTGTATGCTATGGCCAAATACAAACACAACGACCGCAAACGCGAAGTTTTACCTTATTACAAGAAGATTGAGGGTAACATACAGCAAGTCTACTATTTTTTACATGAAATTGACAACAAGGAATTGTCCATCTTAGCGGCTCGCTATTTAACTCAACTTCAAAATGAATACCCCGATGACGAAGCCGTACAGCTCTTTACTGACGACGCAATCAAGGCTTTAGTTACCGATCATGAACTTTCGCTTTCCTATTTTGAGTCAGAACCCCGCCCCGATGAAGAGCAAGAAGCGGAGGAAAGTGAAGAGGATTTAGAAAACCTGAGCAAGTACGAAAAAATTAAGCGCTTGCGAAAAAAGGCAAAGGTTGAAGAATATTACCGCTACGCCTTTGTTGGCCTCATGGATCCCGATTCTTACTTTGCAAAAAGATTTGACTACTGCGAGAGACACTTTAAAAAAGGAGAAGAAAAAGACCTGTCGCAATTATCGTGGAAGGAAAGAATTGAATATGAAAAGCAAAGATTTACAGAAAACAATAGTCAAGTAGAGGCAGGCAGCCGAAAACTGGGAATTGACGATATTGTGATTGTAGATCCGTTTTATGTAAGTGTAGATTTTAGAAGTAACACCGATGAAAAAATACGCTTTCTCAAATCGGAACAAAAACAAATTGATTTTTACGATAAAATCAAAAAATCGGCTTCAGCAGCAGGACTGGATTACACAAAAATCAACTCGAAAAACTTAAACTCCGGTTCAACAAGCACTTATAACCGATTGGCTTTTTTAAATGAATGGTTCAGTGAGAGGCTCGAGCACGAAAATTTGGATATTTTGTTGAGTCGCGCCGAAGAAACCAAAAAGTACACCGCCGAGTACAACACTAATTATTTTTATTACACCGGCGTTTTGCACGGTATCAGTAAAAAAGATAGTTATGAGTACTACAATGCCTGCATCACTGCTTCTACCTGCATCGGCTTGCCCATTGCCATTTATGATTTATTGAAGAAAAACGAGAACACGATCCACTTCAATTATTTGTTTAACCTCAATACAGGTGGGGCACTTTTGGTGCAAACCAACAAAATAAATGACGGCGACCGTCAAGACATTCTCAAACAGCACCTCTACGATATATTTTTTCAAATTAAAAAAGAAAAAAAATAACACCGCTCATGCGCAAAGTCATTTCCATACCATCAGGTATTACACTCACTTTATTGTGCTTCTTTTGCTTCACAGCAAGCCAAAGCGTATGCCAAACCCACGGTTATTTAGGTAAGCCGATATCGTTCCATTATGAATTTGGTTTTATACCCAACTTTTTTGAGCCCAATGCCAAAAATAATAGTTGGGGTACAAGTAACTTACTGTCTGCAGTAAAAACACACACGGCTGTTATTGAGTACCAAATAAGCCGAAAATCACAACTTGGTTTTGCGGCGGGCTACACCAAGACCGGAGTTGACCCGGCGGGTTTTTCTATTGAAGATAATCCCCCGGGCAGCCGTAATTCTGTTTCATACCAAGCTCCTTTTCAAGAGGTTGATATATTCACTTTTGAATTGCGCTACACCACATTTGACGGTGGATTAGCTCCTGTAGGTAATTTTACAACTTTTAAAATAGGTATGAATCGCAGCGGATTTGAAAATGACATGTTACAACTGCAGCGCGGGGCCAATCCCGATCCCACTTTACCGCCTCGATTAAGATATATGTCTCCCGTCACCCAATACTACGGCGGTATCGTATTGGGTAAGCAACGCGTTATTTTTGATCGTTTTTCGTTTCGATACGGAATTGAATTTAACATTAACGTGCACACATTCAATTCGCGCCCTATTGTTGACTTCTTCGAATTTGACCACCCCTCAGATCAAGAAGTGAGAAGTGATATCTTTCTCGAAGAAATGGACAAGGTTATTAAAAGCCGCATTGCTGCGCACATGGGTATTCTCTTTAAAATGGGAATAGGCATTTTAGGGCCATAAATCACACTTTTATAACTCCTCAAAAACAACAAAGAACATTTTATTATTAACTCCAATTTAAAATCTAAATATTATGAAACGTCCGTTATTATTCATGCTTATCACACTTTTCTTCTCAATTCCTTCTCACGCTCAAGAAGATCAAATTGTAAAGCGTATAGAAAAACAAATGCAATTTTCCACATCAGACCACATGGTGGTTCCTTTAGCCGAAAGTAAGGAGGTCATTGTTTTGCGCGAAACAAACAATTTTCGTAAAGGACCCGAAGGTCAAATGCGAACATGGATGCTTACGAAATATGATGAAGATTTGAACGCTGTTTGGTTTCATGAGGTTTTGACACTTCGCAACAGAAAAGTTACAGACTATATTGTAGATAAGGAAAACAATAAGGTTTATTTTTTAATTAGTTTTCCAACTTTCAATAATAAGTTTCAGCTCTTGTTTGTTGATATTGAAACCGGAGAAACGGAAATGCACTTTCCTAAAGGCTCCAACTTCGCTATATCCGAATTCAAACAATCAGGTGATTTACTTTATTTTTCAGGAAGACAAAGAGGCAGTAATACACGCAGAAGTTAGCCGCATACGCTCAAATCACAATCCATATCGGGAATCCGGTCAGGGCGCTTAAGTCCAACCCCTACTCGATGGCATTTGATATCAAGAGCGGCAAAACTTATGAATCAGCTCCCAAAATGAAGAGTTATTCTATGCATTTAGACAGTAAAATTGATGAGACAGGTAATCTGACTCAATTTTATAAAAACGTTATTTCTAAAAAAGAAATGTACCTCTTCAAGCGAAAAATAGCCAAAGGAGATACAATTGAGCAAGAAAACATAAATGTAGATCCTTCTGTAGCCATCATAAACTCCGCTGAATTATTCTCACATAACAATAAAGAGCTCATGGTGGGCTCATACAGGAAACTCGGCGAAAAAGACAATTGGACAAACGCTGTGGGCACCGGCAACAATGAGGGCATTTACTTTGGTGATGTAACAGATCCCGATAATCCCAAATTCAAATTTCACAAGTTCAGTGAAATGCAATCTTTTCGAACTACTCTTGAAAACTTGATCAATACACAAGAGAGTTTCCAAAAAAAATTCTCTAAGGACGAAGATGAGCGATATAATTTGAGAAACTTTTTTGTTTACGAACCGGTTATTCGCGGTGACGAATTTCATGTGACACTCGAGCACTACGTACCAACAACGAGACGTGTGACTACAACCTCCGGGTCTCGAAGTGTTTTTAACGGCAATCTTCACTGGGGCTTTACCATGCTTTCCTTTGATCGGGAAGGTGAATTACTTTGGGATTTGACCTTTCCATTAGGTAACCTGAAAAACTTTGAGACTCGTAAAACGGTAGATGTAACTTTTGGTGAAGATTACAACTCAACCTATACCTATTCCAATGGATACGAAATTGTAAAGCGTTACGGAAAGGCCGATGAAGTTTCAAAACCCACACGCCCCATCCCCTATGAGGAAGAAACCACAAAAGAGGGAACAAAGACGTTTCGCAAAAGCACGAAACACTGGTTTGGAGATTATTACATCACCTTTGGCAACGAACAGGTCAAATTGGGAGGACTGAATTATAAAAATTTATTCTTCTTGACAAAAATGCAATTTCAAGAATAAAGAACTCACTTTTACCGCTTATAAAGAAAACTATGACCCAAAATACTAAATAGTTTCACACATAAATATATGAGATAACGGTGTTGGGAAATAGCGTTCATATAAACGCTATTTCCCAAATCGAACACTCAAACTGTTATGGAAAAACATACTTCAATGCATCTATTCCAAATAGTGGCGGTAGTGTGTTTGATTGTCTCGGCGCATAAAGCCACCGGTCAATCGCATGGGTATTTGGGTAAGCCGTTGTCTATTCAATACGAATTTGTAACAACCCCAAATCTTTTATACCCCAATGCCAATGACAATGTGCTTTTTGAAGACGGTGTATCTTTAAACTCTTCTCACCGCATAGCTTTTCAGTATCAAACCGGCCGTAAGTCGTTAATCGGTGCCGCATTGGGTTACGGGCTCACGGGCATAAACCCGGGTACCCGTTTAAGAGATGCTGAAAACTCACAAAATTTTGACAGGTGGTATAATGCGAAATTCCATCAAATACGCGTTTTAAGTGCTGAATTAAGATATACTCGCTTTTATAAAACCATAGCGCCGGTAGGAGCATTCTGGTCGGCCTTTGTAAAAGTAAATAAATCTAATTTTCGCGATGATATCTTAACAGCCCGCAGAGAAATTGATTCTCAACAAACTGTTGAGTTTAAAACAGACTCTCGGTTTAATTTTTATGCCGGTTTGCGTTTGGGCCGGCAAAAAATACTGTTTGATCGAATTCCCGTTTCATATAGCTTGGAACTCGACCTTTTTAATATGGTTCGAGGTTTAAGCTCATTCGTTTTTGATGCGTACCCATTTTTCCTCTTTTCCGATTCAGACAGCCATGGTAAGGAGGCATCATTCATTGAAGAAAGTACACTGCGGATGAAGAAGAGGGTAAATACACAAAGCCTGATTTTATTCAATATCTCGATTGGCATATTGGGGCCGTAAAACGGCTTTTGCCGGGCGCTGCACAATCAGCGCTTTGATTATTCAATATTGGTAACAAAACGCACGTTCATTTAGCCCCGGTAAAGTTTTATCCCGCTAGGACTTTACCGGTTTGTCGTTTTTCCATTTGCCTTCGTATTGCACGTTGTTATCACGGTCGTAAAGGGTGCCTTGACCGTGCCGTTTATTCTCTTTCCACTCGCCGTCATAGCGCTCGCCGCTCGGCCAAAAGTATTCGCCCTCACCTTCTCGCACTCCATCTTTCCATTCCCCTTCATAGCGCTCACCGTTTTGGCTTTCAATAGTTCCTTTACCGTGTCTTCTGTTGTCTTTCCAGTCGCCTTTGTAGATGCTGCCGGTAGTCCAAATGCCCACACCCCCGCCGTTGGCCTTACCATCTTCAACTTCGCCGAGGTAGTGTACAGTTTGCCCGTTTGAGCTTTTAAATTGAAGCACTTTCACTTTTTCTTTTTGATTGAGTTTTTGACGCAACACCATGGCTTCTTGGCGTAATTCAGATAATGTATCGCCGTAGTTTTCGGCAATAGTGCTTTTCACTTCTTTCAAGCTGTCTAACCTTTCTTTCAGAACCGTAATTTTTTCCTCCTGCTTGGCTAAGCGGTAATCCTTCTGTTGGCTCTGACCACGGTTATTTTTGAAATAATTTTTGAGCGAATCGGCGTTTTGGGTTCTGACCGAAAGTAAATTTTGCAGCTTTTCATTTCGGGTGTTTTGCCGCAATTGGTTGTATTGGGCAATGGCTTGGTCATAATCGCCGCTCACGATTAATTGCTCGTCGGCCGCATTCAATATTTCAAGTACTTCTATTTCCTCTTGAAGTTCATTAATTTCAGCATCTTTTCCTTTCAAGGCGCTCTTTAATTGTTTATCATCAGGCATTCCCATATACAGCAGGGCTCCCAAAAACAACAGTACCACAATAGAGAATATAAAATACACCCGAAAAACGGGGTACTTAAAAAGTCTTGAAAAACTTACCGGTTGATGCTGAGATTTTTCCATAAAAGTGACTCATTTACTGCACAAATATAAAGATAAGACGTTCCCGGGGGCTGTTAAGACTCATTTTACTGCGCATTAATAACATAGGCAGGAAATTAATCCAAAATGTTGACCTCCGGAATTTTATTCTCCGGTTTCCTGAAGTCCAAAGAAATGTAGGTATTGAACCGAGCTACCCAGCGAGTTCGGAACATATCGTTTTGAACTCTTTGACCGGTTGTGTACATCATACCGGCTGAAAAGCTGATTCGAGGATTGTAAATATAACCCAATGCGGGAAGCAACCGCAAGTCCTCCATCGGGCTGTTTTTTACGATTTTACCGCTTTGCATAATCAACTCCGCACTGGGATAAAAATAAACGGTTCCCGGGGTGAGTTTGGTATTATTGAGTGGGATTTTCATCATAACCATATACCGAAATCGGTTTCTGTAATTCCAATCGCTGCCGGGCACGTGATTCGAGCTCCATCGATGTTCAAACCGCAAGCGGTGGTATACCATCATACGGGCAAAAGGTTGGGCAAACAGGTATTCATGCCAAATACGCGGTTCTAAAATCAGGTAATTCAAATCGTCATTGCCGGGATCGGGAGTAAAATCGAGCCTTAAAACACCCCCCAAAGTAGCCTGAAAATTTTTATTGGGATTCCATTTCACTCCCCAGCGGTTATAAATCTGAGCCTGCCTGCCCACATAGTCCACCCCGTCATGTTCAGTACGCCTGATGTGCAATTCACCGGTTACAAAAAAATCTTCAGCAATGCGAAAAGTACCGTAGTTTCCCAACCAGGTAAATGTTTCCGGGGTTTCAAATTGAGAACTCGGAGATTGAGGTGCAATAGTTAAATCACTTGTTTTCTGCGAGAAGCCGTTCATTGCCCAACAAAATGCAAAAATAAAAACCGCTGTTCCCCTAATTACCCTTTCCATTCTTATTGGCGATTTGGAATGAGGTTCAACAATAACTCGGCTCTTTCTTTTGAACCTGAGGCTTTTTTAAGCTGTCGCTCTGTATCTTTTGTATCTTGCTCGCGCAACTTCACCATTAATCGGTAAATTTTTTCAAACTCATTAATATCTCTGCTCACCTCATAACAGTTCACCTCGGTTACAAGTCGATTTAAAAACCCCGGCAACACGTCTTTTTCAAAAGCATTGTAGATCCGTTCCTTGAGGCGCTCCTCCATGTCGGTCATAGTATAAGGATTCCAAACAGTACGCGTATAGAGTTCATCCAAACGGTTTAGTTGACCCGGTAATTTGTCTTGAGCGCGAAACAAGTTAACCAGGTTTTTGAAACAGGTCATTATTGAGTCTGCTGATTTAAGTCTGTTTTCAGTACTTTCCATGCCGTAGTTTCTATAAGTGTTTTCTACAAACAGTATCACCTTTTCAGCGGCTTGTTTGTGGTAGTTATTGAGTTCGACACCCTCTATTTCCCCTTTATAAAGTGCTAAAACCGTATCGCCTGCTTTCACTAACTTCTCCTCAACTTCTTTCAAGCGCTTTTCTTTTTTATACTTCTCGAGTATTTTATCCACCTCTGCGTTAATTCGACTTACATCTTCAGCAGCGGAAGAAGTAAACTCCAACCATTCATTGTGGTACGCGGCATCCGACTTAAGTGCATCGGGAAAGTCATGTTCGCGTTGCATTTTTTGATCATCAAATTCAAATTGAATTTCACTCTCGGGTTGATCATCGTTAAAAAACTCGGGGAATACAATCGCCCTGTTGATAAATCGGAACGACTTTGAATTAAATTTTCCCGCCACCTCAACTACTTTCTCCAATATGGGTTTATAGCGTTTGAATACTGCAAAATAATAAGCAATATCTTCATAGGAGTGGCGCGATATATCTACTTGCGCATCTTCATAAAACTCACGAATTGTTTTTAATGATGCCTCGGCTTTCCGTTCAATACTTTTTAAGTGCTCTTGCTCTTGATTATCATAAGGATAAAGGATTAGTTTTACACGCGGATTTTGAATGCTGTCACTTCCCGGTAATTGATTCCATATCGCTCTACCCGATTCCATTTGAAAGCTCTGTAAAGCAGCACTGAGATTCTCATTGCTCAATTGTCTCCAACTTAATATGCGATCCGTATTTTTTTCAGAACCTTCATTCACATTAAGCCGAAAACGGTCAGATGTGAGAATTTTGAAATAATCGCGAGAGACTTCTACCTCCCGCAGCCGGTTTTCACTAACTGAGTCCTCAGTCGTTACACTGATGTAATTCAATTCGTAAGTATTGTTATCAACCTTGAACCGGTGCTGAATCATAACGCCGTTGTCAAATTCCCTTTCCTCGATGCAATTTTCGTGTTCAAAACTCCAAATACCGTTTAAAAGTCCTTCACTGCTAAACTGACCGGTCATTTTTAATTGAGCATTGCCGCCCTCAAATCCTCCTGCAAATCCTCCGTTTAAAAAATTTGCTTTTGCCGTAAAAAGTGTGTCAACCACCTGTCCCGAATCCACTTTCAGCTCCCGAGAGATCCATTCGCCCGAAGCCCGGTCGTTATCAAACTCGGCTTGAATGCTTTTTTCTGTGCCTCGCGCTTCATAAACTACGGAGTAATCGTTAACCAGCGGCTCATTAACGGGGGTAAAAGATTTGAGACCGTACACCCAGTTGCCGGTTTTCGAATTACCGGCGTAATCCCCTTTAAATTCAACAGCTTCAAATCTTGATTCTTGCTTAACAGACAAAGTGCGATTATATGAAAACCGGCCTTGCTTGACGGTATCACCGTTTATCAATTCAAACTCATAAACGCATTTACCCGGAATGGAGTCTCCCTTCAATGTATAAGCTCCCTCATACTCACTTTTGTTTTGAGCCCTCAGCTCCCAAGAAAACAACAGTTGAATAAACACAACCGGCAGTATAGTACGAGAAAACCATTTACAGCAATAACCCAAAACAATCATTTGTTCTATTTAGAGTGGGCAAAATTAATTTTTTGGTGCAAACAGCTCGCGTTAAATTTGCAAAAGCTCCCTTACCGGCGGTTAAAGATTTAGTTTGGCATACGCATTTAACAAACCCGGATCACTAAAGACATACGGCCGGGCTCAACAAACTGATACTGTTGCACCAATCTCTTGTTTCTTTTTCTTGCTGCAAAACATATTGAAGTGTGCCGCAGCCCTTTTTTTTATAATCAGCGATATAATGGCGGCTTTTACAAATACAATCAAAGCACACCTCGCTCACGGTAACTTCTTTGGTAAAAGTAAACAACTCATCATACTTATTTGCTGCTTCCAAAACCACTTGATATGTACCGGGTTGTTCGTACAAGTGAACCGGTGATGTATCTCCGGTAAACGTATTTTGATCGCCAAAATCCCAAAGTATTGTTTTGGGAACGCCCTCTGTACATTGTGTAGTAAATGTAAGTTCGGCACCGTGTTGTTCAAATTCAAAACAAGGTTCCAACTCCACGCTTCCTTTAATCAGCAAGTCAGTTCTTTTTTCGCAATCGGCGCTTATCAGTACGAAAAACACCGCGCAAAATACATAAATGAAAATACTATTTTTCAAATTCATCACGTAGGAGATTTTTCAAATCTCATTTTGCTTCAAAAATACAACTCCTGTTAAATTACGAATGTTAATCTTGAATTAACTTTGCCGCATGAGTAAGCGAATGCTAAAACTGCGACTGCCCACAGATCCGCGTTGGGCCGGTATTGCCGAGAAAAAACTCGAAGATATTTTAACCGATCACGCTTGGTGCGAGCAAAAAGCGGCATCAACTGCCATTTCATTAATCGTTCAATTTCCCGAATATACGGAGTTGGTTCAAAAAATGAGTGAATTGGTTCACGAGGAGATGGAGCATTTTGAGCGGGTACACCAAATCATTATTGAGCGCGGCCTTTCTTTGGGAAAGGAGCGCAAAGACGAATACATCAGCGCACTGGCGCAATTTTTTAGTAAAGGCGGTCGAACGCGAGAGGAGGTTTTGACCGATAAATTACTTTTTGCCGCCATGGTGGAAGCCCGCAGTTGCGAACGGTTTCGGGTTCTGAGTGAAAATATAAAAGACCGTGAATTAGCCGCGTTTTATCATGAACTGATGAAGAGTGAAGCCGGGCATTACAGCATGTTTTTGTTACTGGCCAAAAAATATGGCAACGGGGCTGAAGTAGAGAAGAAGTGGCAGGCGTTTTTGGATTACGAAAGTGAAATTATTCAAACTTTCTCCCGCCCCGAGCACATTCACGGGTAAATTTTATTTTTTGATATAAACACAAAAACTAAAATCAAACTTGTGGCGGTGATCCTTTTCAACATCCGTTTTTTCGATCAACTCCCACCGGTTTTGATCAATATCGGGGAAAAAGGTGTCGCCGTCAACCGTAGTTTTTACATGGGTAATGTACATTTTATCTACCAAATCTTTTTCAACGGCCTCGCAATACACCTTACCGCCACCTATAATAAACGGCTCAGAGTCTCCCGATTGAAGCGCAATTTCAAGTCCTTTTTCCAAGGAGTGCGCTACGGTGGCATCGGGCAGTGAAAAGTCTTTGTTTTTTGACAAAACAATGTTTAGCCTGTTTTTTAAAGGGCGGTATTTTTCGGGAATACTCTCCCAATTTTTGCGACCCATAATTACGGTGTGCCCGGCGGTAGTTTCCTTAAAATACTTCAAATCCTTGGGTAAGTACCAGCACAAATCGTTGTTTTTGCCGATGGCATTATTTTCTGCAACCGCTACTATGAGTGAAATACAAGGTTTTTTCATTTTGAAAAAGATTGAATATCAACGGGATTAATAATGTGTGTGCCGGCCGGTTTGCTCAAAGCATAATCGGCACAAGCTCGGGCAATTTGAACGGCATGAACGGGAACAAATTTGCGCAACTTCCCCATCAACAGCGGCTTCAAAAACGACAATACGGCAAAAGCAATTTTTTCTCCCGCGCGCACCTCTTTTCTATTTCCGTAAATCAATGAAGGGCGCACAATCACAAGCTTATCAAAGCCCGCCTTTTTCAACGCAACTTCCATTTCGCCTTTCACCCGCATGTAAAAAAAGCGCGAGTCGGGGCTTACGCCATCTGCACTGATGACCACAAACGTTTTCACGTTGCATGCGCGGGCACGTTGCGCCAAATGCACCACATACTCAAAATCCACTTTTTTAAACGCCTCCTTGGAGCCCGCTTTTTTCATGGTAGTGCCCAAGCCGCAAAAAACCACATCGGCGCCGGTGAAATCAGCCTTCTGCAACCGGTCATAATCCACAACCGTATTGGAAACGCCGGGCAAATCATAACGCTCCTCTCTTCGGTTCAAAGCGGTAATTTCACCGTATTCGGCTCTATTGCTCAAAACCGTCAAAAGTTCACTTCCCACCAATCCCGATGCTCCCGCAACCACTGCTTTTTTACTCATAGTAATTCATTTTTTTGGTCAGAACCCGACCCTCAACCACTGCAAAAACTACACGGCAACCTGCGCCTTTATAGCGGGATGCGGATCGTAATGCTCTAATTTGAAATCTTCAAACTTAAATTGAAACAAATTCTCCACATCGGGATTGAGTTTCATTTGAGGCAGCGGTTTAGGATCTCTTTTTAAAAGTTCATCAACTTGTTTCAAATGATTGGAGTACAAGTGCACATCACCGAAAGTATGCACAAACTCGCCCGGTTTTAATCCGCAAACTTGAGCAATCATCATCGTAAGTAAAGCGTAGGAAGCGATATTAAACGGCACGCCCAAAAACGTATCAGCACTGCGCTGATAGAGTTGACAACTCAACTTACCCTCATTCACATAAAACTGAAACATCGTGTGGCAAGGCGGCAAGCCGGCTTTGGCCATTTCAGTAATTTCAGAGGCATTCCAAGCGCTAACAATGAGTCTGCGCGAATTGGGATTGGTTTTTATTTCATTCACCAGCCAATCCAGTTGGTCAAAACCGTTAAAATTGCGCCATTGCTTGCCGTAAACCGGACCCAGCTCCCCGTACTGCTGCGCGAATTCATAATCCTCGGCAATATCTTGAACAAACTCCTTCATTTTAGCCTTCCACGCCGCACTGTATCGCGGGAACTTATTAGCTAAACCCTGCACTTTGAGGTATTTGGTGAACGGCCATTCATTCCAGATATTAACGCCGTTGCGCACCAAATAACGAATATTGGTATCTCCTTTTACACACCAAAGCAATTCGTGAATAACAGATTTCAAGTGTGTTTTTTTGGTAGTCACCAAAGGAAAACCCGCTTGCAAATCAAACCGCATTTGGTAACCGAAACACGAAATAGTGCCCACCCCGGTGCGGTCATCGCGGCGTGTACCGTTGTCTTTAATGTG
Organism: uncultured Cryomorphaceae bacterium; assembly: GCA_913056155.1. Classification (GTDB taxonomy): domain Bacteria; phylum Bacteroidota; class Bacteroidia; order Flavobacteriales_G; family Salibacteraceae; genus Salibacter. The sequence goes on along the minus strand of CAJXMT010000002.1, from coordinate 36,349 downwards.
TTTGATCAAGTCGTGATACTGCTTCATGAGGTGTTCATTATCGAACTGCAAACTTACTCATTTTTTGAAGCTCGAACGGTGGGGCTTGGTGAGTTGTTGATTTGTATTGGCGTTGATTTCCGCCAACTGTCTCACCAAGCGTTGGGGGGGGGGCAGGAGTCAAGAGTAAGGAGTCAAGTGTAAGGAGTCAAGTGTAAGGGGATGAGGTTGTGTCCGCCGCTTGGGGGAAAGGCTTTTGCTTGAGCCGCGAATCTTGTTTCTATCGCCGCTGATGCGATTGACTTGCAAGCAAGTCAGCTTCCGCCTTTACCTTTCGACCTTTACCCAAACACGTCACTTAATACTATTTTCCAAACTCCGTATTGCCTCATTTTATCTAACTTTGTACCCCTATGGCAGATATTCAAAACTTAAAAGGCAAAATTCAAAATCAGGTTGATGAAATCTACAACGATTTACTGGAGGTACGCCGTCATTTGCATGCAAATCCCGAATTATCTTATGAGGAATTTAAAACCTCAGAGTTTGTTTGCGAATTTTTAAAAAAAGAAGGTATTCCCTTTAAACATGGTTGGGTGAAAACCGGCATTACCGCTGAAATTCAAGGGGCTAAACCCGGCAAACGCATTGCCTTGCGCGCAGATATGGACGCCCTGCCCATCGTTGAGCAAACCGGTTTGCCGTTCGCTTCTCAAAATACAGGCGTCATGCACGCCTGCGGTCATGATGTACACACGACCTGCCTTTTAGGCGCAGCAAAAATTTTAAAGGGTTTAAAGAATGAACTCAGCGGCACTATTCAACTTATATTTCAACCCGGTGAGGAACGCCTGCCGGGCGGAGCATCGCTCATGCTGAAAGAGGGTATATTTAAAAACCAAGAACCCGCGGGCGTTCTGGGTCAGCATGTGTATCCGCAACTGCCCGCCGGGCAAGTCGGTTTTAAGCCGGGAAAATACATGGCCTCAGCAGACGAGCTCCACATTACCGTAAAAGGCAAGGGCGGGCACGCCGCGCTGCCGCACAACCTCATCGATCCGGTGCTGATTAGCGCCCACATGATTACCGCACTGCAACAAGTCATAAGCAGAAATAAAGACACCTTACTGCCGGGCATTCTTTCATTCGGCTACATCAGCGGTGAAGGCGCCACGAATATCATCCCCAATGAAGTGAAAATAAAAGGCACTTTTAGAGCAATGGACGAGGACTTTAGAAAACAAGCCCACGAAAAAATGACGAAAATAGCCAAAGGTGTTGTGGAAGGCATGGGGGGCGAAGTAGATTTTAAAATTGACATCGGCTACCCTTTTGTGCACAATGATGAAGCATTAACCGAGGCATGTATGAATGACGCGCGCGAATTTTTAGGTGAGAAAAATGTAAAACACTTGGATATGCGCATGACCGCTGAAGATTTTGCCTACTACTCACAAATTGCACCCGGCTGTTTTTACCGCTTGGGAACCGCATTTCCCGATCGCGAAAACCCCGGATTGCACCACCCCGAGTTCAATGTGAACGAAAACTCTTTAAAAACAGGAATAGGATTAATGACTTATTTAACAATCAAACAATTACAACAATGAAAAAAGCAATGATCGCGGCAATTGCCGCCCTGACTCTTTACGCCTGTAACAACGGCAACAGTCAAAAAGAAGCGCAAACAAAAGCCGACAAAACCGAACAAAAAGAGGCAAAAAACAGCCTCATGAAAGAAGTGATGGCCGTTCATGACGAGTACATGCCCAAAATGGACGATTTGCACCAAGCAGAAGAAGAATTACAAATGACCATCGACTCCATTCAAAATGAAGAAGAACCCGATGAAGAGCTCATCGCCGAATTGGAAGAACTTCAAGCTGAAGTAGAAAAGGCCGGCAACGGCATGATGGACTGGATGAAAGGTTTCAAAAAACCGGCAGACGACATGAAAGAAGATAAAGTACAGGAATATTTAGAACAGCAAAAGAAACTCATGGAAGATGTTGGTCGTAAAATGGACAAAACGCTGCAAAAAGCAGACTCGGCATTAACGGCTAAATAACAAATACATGAAATATCAATCAATAATAGCGGCGGCCTTTACGGTCGCCGTTTTGGGATGCAGCAGTGAAACGCAACAAACATCTGATGCAGAAATACCCTATTACGGCGAGTTTACAGAACTCATTATTGAAGACGACGGCACAGAAAGTATAGACACCACGTATCGAAAACTCGACAACTTTGCCTTCATAAATCAAGACAGCCAAGTGGTTACCGCAGCTGATTTTAAAGGAAAAATAAGAGTAGCCGATTTCTTTTTTACCTCGTGCCCCACCATTTGCCCCGATATGAAAAAGCAAATGATGCGCATTTACCAACGTTTTGAGGATAACGATCGTATTGCACTACTCTCTCACAGCATTGACACGCGAAACGACTCGGTTCCCGTGCTTAAAAAGTACGCCGATAAAATGAATATTTCATCATCAAAATGGCACCTGGTCACCGGCGATAAAAAAAACATTTACAACGCTGCCGAGCAACACATGGTTCCCGCGCAGCGCGATGAAAAAGCTCCCGGCGGCTACCTCCACAGCGGTCAATTTATACTTATTGACGGCAACCACCATATACGCGGTTATTATGACGGCGTAAAACCCAAAGAAGTAGATCAACTCATGAACGATATGGAACGCCTGCTCCAAGAAAAATGAAACTCACACTGCGCGCCGTCATCATTGGCCTTTTAGGCATTTCACTGGTCGCTTTGGTCATTGTAAGAGGTTGCCGATCTCCCCGCGACAAAGGGCAAATACTGTATGAGCTGCACTGCGAATCTTGCCACGGTAAAAACGGCGAGGGCTTTTACAGCTACCCGCCCATTGCGGGAGCCGATTATCTCGAAACACACAAAAACGAAGTGGCTTGCATGATTTACTACGGCATGGAAAATCCCATAGTGGTAAACGGCGAAGCCTACCACGGCCGTATGTTGGGAAACACGCAACTTACCGAGGTTCAAATAGCCAACCTGGCCAATTACATATTCAGCTTCCCCGGCAACTCGGGAGCCACCTTCAACCAAGCCGATATTCAAAACCAGCTTGAAAATTGCTCCGGCAGCGTTGTAAAATAAGCCGCAACACCTATATTTGCAAAAAATAAAATCATGAGCGACGCACAACACAACGAAGAAAACAAAAAACCCGGTTTAGCAGCACAAATGTTCGACGAATCCATCGCCGGCGGTGCCATGTTTTTTACCGTGGTTGCCATCATTTTTATCCTATTATTACTCACCGGCGTTTGGGGTATGATTTATTGATTTTCATTATTATTTCGGTCAGAACCGTGATTCCTCAGCCCTGCCGCTACTTTAAAAAGGTTGCTTAAAACCGAAGTTTTTATTTGATCCGAAACGCCTTTTGGTTCTGACCAAAAAAACAATACACCATGATTATATACAGCGTAACCGTAAGAGTTGACGAACCCATTGCTCAAGACTGGAAAAAATGGATGGCCGAGCAGCACATCCCCGATGTAATGGCTACCGGCAAATTCTTGGAATACCGCATGTGCCAAGTCATGGTTGAAACCGAAGAGGGCGGCATCAGTTACAACATACAATACGTTTGCCAAGACGAAGAAACCCTTAACGACTACGCCAAAAATCACGCTCCCGCCCTGCAAAAAGATCACAATGAGCGGTATGCGGGCAAGTTCAATGCTTTTAGAACCATGCTTGAGGTGATTGACCACAACTCAAAGGCGTTGTAAAATGGCACAGGTAAGGCCCAAAAAATTTCTGGGACAACATTTTTTAAAAAGTGAAGCCTACGCCCAAAAAATTGCCGATTCCCTCACGCTCAATAATTACACAACCGTTTTAGAAATAGGACCGGGAACTGGAGTGCTCACCAAGTATTTGCTTGAAAAAAACATCGACCTGTTTGCCATTGAAATAGATCGAGATTCTATTCCCTACCTTAAAATTCACTTTCCCGAACTCAAAAACAAACTTGTTGAGGGCGACTTTTTAAAATTCCCACTCGACACCTTCTTTGAGCATCAACAAATTGCCGTCATTGGCAATTACCCGTACCACATATCTTCCCAAATTATATTCAGAGCCCTGGAATTCAAACACATGATTCCCGAACTTACGGGCATGTTCCAGCGCGAATTGGCGCAACGCATTGCCGCGGAACCGGGTAGCAAAACGTACGGTGTCATTTCAGTACTTGCACAAGCTCACTACGATATAGCGTATCTTTTTACCGTACCGCCCGAAGTTTTTTCCCCGCCCCCCAAAGTTAAATCGGGCGTTATACGCATGATTCGCAAGCCCGAAACCGAATTCCCCTGCAGCTACAAACTCTTTAGGCAAGTGGTGAAACAAGGCTTTAATATGCGCCGCAAAACCCTGCGCAATTCATTAAAACCCATTTTACCTCCCGGCTTTCAACACGACTATTTATCTCAACGCCCCGAACAACTCAGCGTGGAAATGTTTGTGGAAATTTGCCTTGAAATCGAAAGACTCAGGAAATAAACTCCCGGCTAAACACACCATAAATACGTTTACCCGGTACGGGTGTCGCAAAATTTTAGTGGGCTTTATCCTATTACGTAGTGTTTTTAAGAAGTTGTTTTGGCCTTTTGTCCAAATAAAATATTGATTTTACAACATGTTTCAGTAGTATAACTATATGAAGTACTTTTACGCTTTCAAAACTGAACAGCAAACCATGAGTAAATCAAATAATACAGCTGCGGCAAATTCGGTAACCGATAAAAAAACACTTCTTAAAGCTTGGGAATTGATGAACCAAGCCCGGTCAATGAGCGACCTATTTGAAGAAGAAAAACAACTCACCGCAAAATATGTACACGCCTGCTCACGCGGTCATGAAGCCGTTCAACTTGCCTTGGGCATGCAATTAAAACCCCAAGATTGGGTAGCGCCTTACTACCGTGACGACAGTATTCTTTTGGGAATTGGAATGACCCCTTATGATTGCATGTTGCAATTGCTGGCCAAACGCGAAGACCCTTTTTCGGGAGGGCGCACCTACTACTCGCACCCCTCATTAAAAGATGACAACAAACCCAAAATACCGCATCAATCAAGTGCTACCGGTATGCAAGCCATCCCTACAACAGGTGTGGCCATGGGCGTACAGTATTTAGAACAACAAAATCTCGCCAAAAATTACGGTGATGAAAAACCCGTTGTGGTATGCTCCATAGGTGATGCCGCCATGACAGAGGGTGAAGTATCTGAAGCGCTTCAAATGGCGGCACTCAAGCAATTCCCCATAATGTATTTTGTGCAAGATAATGAGTGGGATATTTCAGCCAACGCCGCCGAGACGCGCGCACAAAACGCAGCGGAATTTGCCCGCGGTTTTAAAGGTATTGAAGTGGTCACCATTGAGGGCAATGACTTTTTTGAATCTTATGAAAAACTGCAAAAGGTTATTTCCATAATCAGAACCGATCGCCGTCCGGTGCTGGTTCACGCGAAAGTGCCGCTGTTGGGTCATCACACCTCGGGAGTGCGCAAAGAGTGGTACCGCGATGATTTGGAAGAGCACGAAAAGCGCGATCCGCTGCCCAAGTTTAAGCAAATGCTCGTGAACAAGGGAATCTCAGTAAAGGAGCTGGACACATTAAAACAGGAAGCCGGGAAAGCCGTTCACGCAGATTTTGAACGTGCCAAACAAGCCGAGGATCCCAAACCCGAAGATTTGTTTGACCACGATTTTGCTCCCACACCCATCACCGAAGAGCAAGGTGAACGCGCACCCGAGGGAAAAGAAGCTACCGTTATGGTAGATTCTGCATTGTTTGCAGTACGGGAAATCCTATCCGCACACCCCGAGGCACTGCTTTACGGCCAAGATGTGGGCGGTCGCTTGGGCGGTGTATTTAGAGAAGCCGCTACTTTAGCCAAAGATTTTGGCGGCGATCGCGTATTCAACACGCCCATTCAAGAAGCTTTTATCATAGGCAGTACAGTTGGAATGGCCGCTGTGGGATGCAAACCCATTGTTGAAGTTCAATTCGCCGATTATATTTGGCCCGGGCTCAATCAACTTTTTACGGAAGTAAGTCGCTCTTATTATTTATCCAACGGCAAATGGCCGGCATCAGCGGTGATTCGCGTACCCATAGGGGCTTACGGCTCGGGCGGTCCTTATCATTCCTCATCGGTGGAGTCGGTTCTGACCAATATAAGGGGAATTAAAATTGCATATCCCGCTACCGGTGCCGATTTAAAAGGTTTAATGAAAGCGGCATTTTACGATCCCAACCCGGTAGTGATGCTGGAGCACAAAGGATTGTACTGGAGTAAAATCAAAGGAACTGAAGCCGCCAAAACCATTGAACCCTCTGAGGATTATGTGATTCCGTTTGGAAAAGGACGAGTGGTGAGTACCGCCGAAAAAGACGCTGTAGAAAAGGGGGAAAGTGCTTGTATCATCACCTACGGTATGGGCGTTTATTGGGCGGCGGAAGCAGCAAAAAAATTCCCGGGAAAAATAGAAATTATAGATTTACGCTCTTTGGTTCCACTCGATGAAAGCTTGGTATTTGAAACGGTTCAAAAGCACGGCAAAGTATTGGTTGTGACTGAAGAGCCTGAAAAAAATACATTCGCTCAAGCAATGGCGGGATTGATACAAAAAAACTGTTTTGAATTTTTAGACGCGGCTGTGGAAGTCATCGGATCAGAAAATTTACCGGCCATTCCGCTCAACAGCACTTTAGAAACCGCCATGTTGCCCAACCCGCAAAAAGTAGAAGCGCGCTTGCAATCGTTAATGGATTATTGAACATTTACGAACTTGAGACCTGTTTTTTATTTTTCACGAGTAAATTAAACACCACACCCGATATTACGAGTGCTATACCTATGAATGTAGCCCAACCGTGACTGATACCGAACAAGGTGAAATCCCAAAACAGGGCAAAAAACACCCCCACGTATTTTAAACCGGCAATTTGATTGGCTTCATTTCCCTGCCAGGCTTTTGTCATGTACACTTGCGCTATTTGCGTGAATACTCCCATGGCTAAAATCAGCAACCAATCTGTAAGTTGCGGCATAACCCAATTAAATGCGGTGGCAATTCCCATAATCGGTGTGGCAATTAAAGGGAAATAAAACACCACCACAACGGGATGATCTGTGTTTTTTACTTTTCGAATCATGTTATAAGCCAAGCCGGCAAACACGGAAGACAAAATTCCCGCAATCAAATAAATGAGTTCAACATCATCATCAAAACCCTTAATCACCATAATGCCTGCAAAGGCCAGTGCAAAAAACAGCCACTGAACCGGCTTCATGGGTTCCTTCAAAATCCAAATGGCAAAAAGTGCGGTAAACATGGGGGAAAGATACTGGATCAACACTGCTGTAGCTATAGGCAATGCTTGTAAGGTAAAGAAAAATAGCGATAATGCCGCAACACCAAAAATGCCGCGTAAAATCAGGTAGCGTTTGTTATTGCCAAACGGATTTACGCGAGCTCTTTGCAAAATTACCAAGCTCAAAACCAAACTCACCAAACTGCGAAAAAAGACGAGCTCCACCACGGGTAAATGACTCAACATTTTGACGCACAATTGCATCAAGCTGAAGCTGAATGAAGAAATCAACATAAATTGAATACCCTTTCGCATAGAGCGCGCAAAAGTACAGGTTTAAAATACAGCCGGCCTATAGTTCTAAAATAGAAAGTACTTTTGCACGGTGCCTGCAGATTTAAAAATACAATTGATGTTGCGTGACTCAGCGGATACCGATTATACCGATTCGATTGCATTTATCGAGTCTGTTATATTATTAACCCAAAGACAACTCAACAACTCAGCCGCGACCGAGCCGCCGGTTTTCACACCCAATCCACGGTATGAGCCGGGCGATTGGTTAGTGCCTGTGTTACTGGTCATCCTTATTGTTGCCGGTTTAACCACCCGTTATTACGGCAGTAAAACTTTTGCCGGTATTAGGGAGTTTTTCACGGGTGCTTCCTCTGATTTTACAGATGGTGACTTTATTTTAAATCAAGGATCGGGTCGGTTTTTAACAGCTATAGCGGCAGCAGGGGTGGGGTTATTTTCCTTTTTGGGAGTTGATTATTATTTGCAGCCCGAATTCAATGATTTTGCCAATTTTGGATTGTTTTTATTGCTCACCATCGTTGCCGTTTTATTGGCTTTTTTGAAACTGCTTTTATATGAAGTTTTGGCTGCTTTGTTCGATCTCAAATCTGTTTCAGGCGACTTTTTAAACTATTATTTCGGGCTTTTAATCAGCGCCGGTATTCTATTACTGCCTTTTTCCGTTTTTTCTGCCTACTCCGGCATTCTCAATTTTGAACACGCCTTTGCAGCCGGCTGTATCATTACAGCAGCACTATTCGTTATGCAGCTGTTCAAAACATTTTATCGATACACATTTCACTACAGGTTTTCACCGGGTTATAATATTTTGTACCTTTGCAGCTTGGAAATTCTACCTTGGTTACTCCTCATTTTAAAGTTAATGGAATAACCGGGTAAAACCAGAAAAACGAAAAGGAATCACAAACCAATTATCACAAAAAAAAAGGAGGTCTTTTGAAAGTAAAAACCATACTTGTCTCTCAACCCAAACCGGAAAGTGAACGTTCCCCCTACTTTGATTTAGCTGAAAAGTATAAACTCAAAATTGATTTTAGGTCTTTTATTCACGTAGAAGGTGTGCCTGCGCAAGAGTTTAGAAAACAAAAAGTAGGCATACTCGAGCATACAGCGGTTATTTTTACCAGCCGTAATGCTGTGGATCACTTTTTTAGAATGGCTGAGGAAATGAGGGTAAACGTGCCTGAAAACATGAAATATTTTTGTATTTCAGAGTCAACAGCATATTACCTTCAAAAGTATGTCATTTACCGCAAACGCAAAATTTTTCACGGTAAACAGCGCTTTGCCGATTTAATAAAGGTGATGAAAAAGCACAGAAACGAGAAGTTTTTACTCCCGTGCTCTGACATTTTGAAAAAAGAAATTCCCGAGATTTTAGAAAAGGAAAATTACCTTTTCAACAAAGCTGTTTTCTACAAAACCGTTTGTTCTGATTTGAGTGATTTGGAGGATGTAAAATACGATATGCTTGTGTTTTTTAGCCCGGCAGGCATAGAGTCCCTATTCAAAAATTTTCCGCATTTTAAGCAAGATACCACTAAAATTGCAGTATTCGGACCCACTACAACAAAGGCCGTAAAAGAAAAGGGATTGCGCGTAGATGTAGAAGCTCCGACTAAAAATGCCCCATCTATGACAATGGCTATTGAATATTATATTAAAGAAGCCAATAAACGCAAAAGATGAAAATCTTAATGATTGCTTTTAAATGTGCAAGTTTGAAGCGGTTTACAACGCATTTAGTCCAAAACCTTAGAGGCGAGCTTAACGGTTCGCCTTTTTTTGTTTAGTTGGAGGTTCAAAATGAAGCCGGAAATACACTCTTTAGCTAAAAATGAGCGACTGAGCTCAAAAAAAGAAATTGCGGAGTTGTTTTCCCAAAACACGGCATTTACCGCTTATCCGTTTAAGCTCCTGTTTCGTGAAAACTCACATGATCAAGCCATCGGCGCTGCATTGCTTTGTGTGGTGCCCAAAAAAAATATCAAAACTGCCGTGGGCAGAAACCGCATTAAACGACTCATTCGGGAAGTATGGCGAGTCAATAAGCATGATGTAAATAGAGTTCTGACCAAAAAGAACAAACAAATTAATGTAGCCGTTATATTTTTGGCGCACAAACAAGTTGATTTTACAACCGCCGAGCAAAAAATAAATACCCTGCTTAAACGTTTACAAAACACTTTAGAGGAAAAGACAGATGATGAAAAAAATAAAAACTAAATTTAAGAGCAAGTTACTCTTAGTATCAACATTATTAGCTCTTACCGGCTCAACGGTACTGTTTACCGCCGCCGTAAAATCTAAAGATCCCTATTTTCAAATAGCCAAAAACATTGACATATTTACCAACCTGTACAAGCAGGTAAACATGTATTATGTAGATGAAACCACACCGGGCTCGCTCATGAAATCTGCTATCGACGCCATGTTAAAATCACTGGACCCCTACACAGTTTACTACCCGGAAAGTGATATTGAAGATTTTAAGTTTATGACTACGGGGCAATACGGCGGTATTGGTGCTGTAATCAGAACCATTGATAAACACGTTGTCGTTTCAGAACCGTATGAAGGATTCCCGGCCCATAAAGCGGGTTTGAGAGCGGGTGATAAAATCATTACTGCTGACGGCGATACCGCTATAGGTAAAAACTCATCTGAAATGAGTAAAATCCTCAAAGGCCAACCGGGAACCAATGTGGAACTGGTTGTCAAACGTCCGGGGACCGAAGATTTAATTTCATTTACTGTTACCCGCGAAGAGGTGAAGATTGACAATGTACCGCATTATGGTGAAATAGCACCCAAAGTTGGCTATATTCACTTGCGCGGGTTTACCCAAAATGCGGGGAAAGATGTTAAGGATGCCCTTGTTGAATTAAAAGAGGAAAAAAACATTGAATCTGTCGTGTTGGATTTACGAGGAAACGGCGGTGGACTTTTACGTGAAGCGGTGAATATTGTGAATTTATTCGTTCCTAAAGGAGTTGAGGTTGTGAGTACGCGCGGCCAAAACGAGGAGTGGAACCGCAGCCATCAAACATTGAACAAGCCGGTTGATTTAGATATCCCGCTTATTGTATTGATAGATGGCTCTTCAGCCTCAGCTTCCGAAATTGTTGCCGGTACAATACAAGATTTAGACCGCGGGGTGGTAATTGGGCAAACCTCATTTGGTAAAGGCTTGGTACAACAAACCAAAGACCTGTCATACAACTCAAAAATGAAAATTACGGTAGCCAAATATTACATCCCCAGCGGCCGGTGTATTCAAAAACTCGATTACTCTGAAAAAGACGAGTTTGGTCGTGCCAAACCGATGCCCGACTCTTTAAAAGGCGAGTTCACCACAAAAAACGGGCGCAAAGTTTTTGATGGTGACGGCATTGAACCCGACATTTATATTGAAGAGCAAAAAACACCTCCTATTTTAGCTGCTCTAGTTCGTAAAAACTTCATTTTTGACTACGCTACAATTTACAGACTAAAGAACGAAAGTATTGCTCCCCCTGAAAGTTTTAAATTGAGTAATGCCGATTACCAAAGCTTTAAAGCTTTTTTGAGTGATAAGGATTACGACTACACAACCAAAACCGAAGAAATGCTCGAAAAACTGGAAAAAGCAACCAAAAAAGAGCAATATTACGAAAAGCTTGAAAAGGCATATGCTGCGTTGAAAAGTGAAATTAAACACAATAAAGAGCAAGACTTGGAAACGTTTAAAGAGCAAATTATTCCGGTTTTGGAAAATGAAATTGCCGCCAGATACTACTACCAAAAAGGGCGCATTTTAACCTCAATGAACGGAGACCAAAACATTGATAAAGCTGTTGAGGTATTCACCCAAAATGAGTTGTACAATGAAATATTAACCCAAGTTGATTAAGATTTGAACGCGGAAAAACTCAGACTTACTCCACAGCTTCACAGGTATATTTCCCTGTTTTTTTTAGCCGTGCTGAGCGTGGGACTCTATTTTTCCGTATTTCTGGTAAGTGTTGCGGGAATTGCCTTAGCGGCAAATTGGCTTTGGGAAGGTCATTACAAAAATAAAATCACCCGTTTACTTCACAACAAACCCGCCCTACTCGTCTTGGGATTTTTTTTACTGCACGTTATCGGGTTATTGTGGACGCATCATGACATCAATTACGGCCTTAAAGACATTCGCATCAAACTACCCTTGTTGCTTTTTCCCATTGTATTGGGCAGCGTTGAGGCTTTCACAAAGCGGGAAGAAAAATTGTTAGGATCGGTTTTTATACTCTCCGGCATTTGCGCCACTTTATACAGTTATTACTTATACAACGTGTATTATCCGCATGAAATTACGGATATTCGAAATATTTCCACCTTTAACTCACACATCAGGTTTAGTTTATTACTTGTAACGGGGAATATTCTGCTGTTTTACGGCATATATACGCAAAAAATCAAGGGAAAAGCCGTTTATTTTGCCGTATTCATTATGCTTTGGTTTACCTATTTCATTGGTTTACTGCACGTTATTAGCGGAGCACTGGGGTTGTTAGCGGTTGTAGCATCGGCTGTTTTTTTATTTGCGGGAGATGTTTCCCTAAAATACCGCACTGTTATTTACTCGGTTCTGATTATTAGCATTGTAGGAATTACAGGCTACCTCACGATAAAGGGTTACCAATATGTGAAACCCAAACAAGATTTTAATTACGACATTACACATACCGCACGCGGCGAGGCCTACACACACAATTTAGAGAACAAAGAACGAGAAAACGGCTATTTTATCAATCATTTTATTGCGCACAATGAGTTGGAAAATGCTTGGAATGAACGCAGCAATATTGATTATCACAATTTAGATAAACGCGGGCAGCCGCTGCACTCCACATTGATACGGTTTATCACCTCAAAAGGAGAAAAAAAAGATGCCGCCGCAGTTGAGAATTTGAGCGTTGAGGAAGTACAAGCCATCGAAAACGGAATTGCCAGCAAGGCTTATTTAAACGCTAAAGGACTGGAGCTCAGAATGCTAAAAGTGTTGTTTGAACTCAACAATTACAAATCGGGAGCCGATCCGCGCGGGCACTCTGTCGCCATGCGGTTTGAGTTTTTAAAAACAGGCTTTTACATATTTAAAAAACACCCTTATGCCGGCACGGGAACCGGGGATATCAAACATGCCTTTGAGCAGGCATACATCGAAACTCAAAACCCGCTACCGGCTCAATACCGGTATCGCGCGCACAATCAATTTTTAACTGCGGCCGTTACTTTCGGCCTTCCCGGGCTTTTGCTTTTCCTATTGTGTTTTGTAGTGCCCGTAAAACGTGCTTTACAGAGACAAAACAGGTTTTTTGTGCTCTTTGCTGCTCTTGCAGCGGTATCTATGTTGAGTGAGGATACGCTTGAAACACAAATTGGCGTTACCTTTTTTGCATTATTCTTTTTTGTATTCCTCAATAACTTGCAATCAACACCTCAAACGCACAGTAAAATCACCTCTCAATAGCTGTTACAGGCAGTGCTGCAAGCCGGTGTGACAACCATCACTGTATATTTTGAGATGTGCTTGTACTTTTGCCTTGTCAAAATAAAAATAATACCATTAAAAATTATAGTATCATGAAAGTAGAGCAGATATATACAGGTTGTTTAGCACAAGGTGCTTATTACATTGAATCAAAAGGCGAGGTCGCTATAGTAGATCCGCTTCGTGAAACTGAACCTTACATAAAAAAGGCAAAAGAAGACGGTGCGAAAATCAAATACGTTTTAGAGACACACTTCCACGCCGATTTTGTTTCAGGACACCTCGACTTAGCTGAAAAAACAGGAGCAAAAATTGTATTTGGCCCCAATGCAACGCCTGAATACAAAGCACACGTAGCTAAAGATGATGAAATTCTCGAATTGGGTGACGTAAAAATCAAAGTACTTCACACGCCGGGGCACACTATGGAATCATCAACATTTCTTTTGATTGATGAAGAAGGAAAAGAAACGGCTATTTTCTCAGGCGATACCCTTTTTATTGGCGATGTAGGAAGACCTGATTTGGCTGTTAAAACAGACTTATCGCGCGAAGATCTCGCCGGTCACTTGTACGAGTCACTGCACAATAAAATTATGCCGTTATCTGATGACATTGTTGTTTATCCCGGTCACGGAGCCGGCTCGGCATGCGGTAAAAACATGAGCTCAGAAACAACAGATACGCTGGGCAACCAAAAAAAGAATAATTACGCCTTGCAAGAAATGAGCAAAGAAGAATTTGTAAAGCAAGTGACAGACGGCTTAGTGGCACCGCCACAGTATTTCCCCAAAAATGCCGTAATGAACAAAAAAGGTTACGGCAGTTTTGATGAAGTTCTTGAAAAGGGCAACGTGGCACTCAACCCCGATAAGTTTGAAGCCATAGTAAACAATGAAGGCGCATTGATGCTTGACGTGAGAAATCCCGAGGCATTTGTTCAAGGTCATGTACCCAACTCTATTTCTGTTGGATTAGAAGGCAGCTTTGCCGTTTGGGTTGGCACTTTAATTCCTGACCTCAAACAGCCCGTTGTTTTAATTACCGACGAAGGTAAAGAGGAAGAGGCCGTTACCAGACTATCTCGTGTGGGTTACGACAATACATTAGGCTATTTGGAAGGTGGAATTGAAGCTTGGAAAAAAGCCGGTAAAGAAGTTGACTCCATAAAATCTGTAAATGCTGATGAATTTGCCTCCTTATTTGCCGAAAACAAATTGGAGGAAGTTGTTGATGTGCGAAAAGAATCGGAGTTTTACTCACAGCGTATAGATCACGATAAAGTGAAAAATATACCCTTGGACTTTATCAATGACAACATGAAAGATTATAACCCCGATAAAGAAACCTATTTACACTGTGCGGGCGGTTATCGTTCTGTCATTACAGCTTCAATCTTAAAATCACGCGGCATTCATAACGTGGTAAATATTGAAGGCGGCTTTGATGCAATCAAAGAACGCGATGACGTAAAAACAACAGATTACGTATGTCCGTCCACTATGCTGTAAACAAACGCGAAATACGGTTCTGACCATTAAAATAATTTTGGTCAGAACCTTTTTCCAAAGCCTCTCACAAAACCCAATATTTAAAATTCACTTTACGCAACACCCATGTTTGAAAATCTAGATCCCGAAGCTTTTGAAAAAGAACTGCATAACAACCCTGATGCGGTTGTTTTAGACGTTCGCACTGCTGAAGAGTTCCATACCGGCCATCTTAAAAATGCATTGAACGTAGATGTTACCGCACCTGATTTTGAAACCCGGTTAAAGACGTTAGATGCAACCCAAAAACACTTAATTTATTGCAGAAGCGGTGCGCGCAGTTTTAATGCATGCACGATTATGAGTCAATCCGGTTTCTCTAAAGTCATCAATATGCAAGGCGGCATTATGTCTTGGAGAGGCCCAATCACATCCTAATAGACTATCGTTGCTCATCATTCGATTTTATTATAACCATACTGTAACCGCTCAACAGCGTCTTCTCCATCTTTTTCACTCTACCTGTACTTCAACTTTTTCGGTTATTACGAAAAAACACCAAGCTCACCTCATACCATTGCGCTCCTTTTCGGCAGCATCTTTTTGATTTCGATCCCCATGCTTTAATTTTTTCCCTTTCCCGCTTTTCCTCATGCAATCGCTCTTCAATTGCCTCAAGCCTTTAAAGCCAAGTGTCGTTCGTACTATTTTACCCGTACGCGGCTTTTAGTAAAACCATACTGAAAATACCCGCAAAAAAAATCACCAGCACTTTGTTTCTCATAATGACAACCAACTAAAAGTCAAACTTTTTGAAACACAAATGTAACGCGAAAAACGGAAACGGCACACAACATATTCATAACCCTTAAGAAAAGCACAACACAAAACTAACATGAAGTTAAGCACGAAAATTGTGATTTTTAACTATATTCGCGTTGTACATTTCTTATAACCTCGATAAATTATTGAATAGGTCTGTGCTTAACTCATTTAAACAATGGATACATATGAAAACTTTTCGCCTCGCCTTACTGCCAACCCTTTTGCTGACCTTTTCATTTTGCGGTTTTTCACAAGTCACCTTAGTTGAATATACCTTTACGGGAGAAGTTTCCTCAGCCGCAACCGTTCAGCCCAATGTTACGGCATCAGATTTAACCGCAAGCTCGGGAAACATCACATTCGGAACAACAACCGGAGGTTGGAGCGGCAGCGGCGTCCCTTATGCACAGGCAGCTTCAGGCTGGAATGAAGCGGCTTCAAGTACTGCCAAAATTTTGAGTTTTACCGTGACCGCTGACCCATTTTCACTAATCAACACCAACAACCTGAGCTTTTTATACAGAGCTACCGGAGTAGGGCCCGATTCCATTTCCGTTATTGTCAATTCAGACACCTTATTGTACGATGCATTTTCAGCGAATACGACCATCCCTTTTTCAGAACCTGTAACGCTTACTAATCAAGAAACCGTTGAAGTGAAAATATTAGGATGGGGAGATACCGGCAGCGGTGGAGGCGATTTGCGCATTGATGATATTGAACTTACGGGAAGCATCACCGAAAAACCGCAAGTTATCCATTTTGACGATGTCAACTTATGGAACTTAGATGGTGCAGGCTATTCAAGTAACCACGAATACAATGAGTCGGGGGTGCTTTTTACCGGCGGTCCGGCACTCAGGCAAGGCCCTACAAACCAAGACGGCTTTGACGCTACGTTTAATAACAGTGCTTATGCGTGGAGGCTTCAAGACGCATCAAACGTAAATTGGACAGCAACCCTCAACCTTGAAGGTACCGTTTTAAGTTTTGGTTTTAACGTGAGACGTTGGGATGCCTCTCCCTCACCCGACTATGATGTATCTTACACCACAGACGGTGGCAACAGTTACACTTCAGTAGGCACAATAAACAACGCTTTTTTAAATAATTCGAGTGATTGGAACAGCTTTTCTTATACTTTGCCTACTCCCGAAGATGTGGATGCCGGGGACTTTATAGTCAAAATAGAGGCCAATTCCACCGGAGAACGGATTATGATTGATGATTTTCAATACACTTTTAAACCCGCCATAAAAGGATGGAGAATTAGTGGCATTGATCAACTTTTTTCAATCGACTTTGACCAAACGGTACCGGGAGTAAACAACAGCACATACGCCGCTTCGGGATTTTCGGCCACACCTATTTCCGGTGAATTAAACAGCGGCGCTTGGTCCCAAACAGGAATGAGTGACGGAGACATTGCTTTTAACAGTTCAAAAAGCGGCGGAGACTTTTCAAGAGGAATAGATAACGGCACCACGGGTACAGGAGGGAACTGGGCTTTTACCGTTTCTCCCGGTAATCGCGCCCTCGGAATAAAACCCAGCGCTTCAGATTGGAACTCGGGAACATTGACACTTAAAGCCATCAACCAAACCGGACAAACCGTCAATAATGTTGAGTTAAGTTACCTGTTGTATATTTTCAATAATGAGAACCGATCAAGCTCCTTTGATTTTCAATATTCTACAGACGGAAACAACTATACCGCCATAAGTTTACAAGCTTTCACCTCAGTTGAAGCACAAGCATCATCACCGCAATGGCGAAAAAACAAAAGACAAATTATTTTATCAGGACTCAATTGGCAAGAGGATGAACCGCTCTACCTTCGCTGGACGGGCAGCGACGTTGCCGGTTTGGGAGGCAGAGACGCTTTTGCCTTAGACGATATTGAGTTAGTTGCCGCGCCTTCTAACACTAACATTAGCGGGCTTACGGCAAATGAATATGAATCTGCCGTTGTGAGTAAATCACAAACCCTTACCGGGAATTTAGATCTCACAAGGTATTTACGTACTGCCTCCGGTACAAACTTGGAAGTTCCCTCAGGCAATTACCTGCACATTACCGGCGCTATTGAAAATAACGGCACCATCACCGTTAAAAATAACGGTTCACTCTCTCAGGAAGGGGGTTCTGACCAAAACCAAAATAACGGAAATTACATCATTGAACGCGAAGGCACTACAAACACCATGGCATATAACGGCTGGAGCAGTCCGGTTGAAAATGTTTGGCTTCACGACAACAGCGGCGTTTTCAGCGATGCCAACGCCTGCGATTTATTTGCGTTTGACGCCGGTTCACAAACGTGGAAATACGATTTCCCGACCTCTTACAGTCCGGATTGCGGTTCCGGACCCGTTAACTTTACATCAAACGTAGTAATCTCCGGCGCCAACGGCAGAGCCAACACGGGACGCGGATACTTCGTGCCCGGCGGCGGACCGGCAACCCGATCATTTACCGGACAAAATATTCACAACGGAAACATCAGTGTATCTGCACAAAGCGGCACAGGATCATCGAGCTCAAACTGGACGGGTGATGACTGGAACCTCATCGGAAACCCCTACCCGAGTTCCTTAAATATCAGTAGTTTTATTTCTGCAAACGCTGCAGCACTCGCCAACAACAGTATTTATGTATGGGATGATGACCAAAGCGGTACCCCGGGTGCAAGCACTGATTATATCGCCGTAAACGCTATTGGGTCAACAGGTTCAACCGGCGGCAGTAATAATAGCATTACCGATTATTTAGCCTCGTGCCAAGGCTTTTTTGTGCAAACCAACGGCGCACAAACACTCAATTTTACGAATGCCATGCGCGAAAAAGGGAACAATACCCAATTCCGATCCGATGACGAAAAACCCGCGCGTTTTTGGCTTCAACTTTCTCATGACAGCGCAACAAGCAATATGCTTTTCGGCGTAATTAACGATGCAACACTCCACTTTGACAAAAAATACGACGCTCCCAAGCGCTATGCACAACAAAACCTCAACCTCGCTGCACAACTGCCCGCCGGCGAAGAAATGATGATTATGGGCATTCCCGAACCGCTTTTTGAAATGCCGTTTACTATTCCGCTTACCGTACAAAGTAATACCCCGGGAGAAATCTCATTCAGTATTCCGCAAAATGAACTGTATAACGATCAATTGAATCTCGCACTGATTGACCGGCTGCATAATGACACCACATCCATTTTACAAGAAAACTACAGCACTACATTAGATGCTGCGGGAAAAGACACAAGCCGTTTTGAACTGCTCTTTTTTATAAAGGAATCGCTGCAGGATACCGGAACGAGTGTTCATACCGTTCAACAAAACACGGGCATAAAAATTTACGCGGCACAAAATAAAATTATTCTTGAGTCTCCCGGCAACCCCATCACATCCATTACCATAGCAAATGCATCAGGTAAAATAGTTTGGTCAGAACCCAACAACGGTCAGGAAAAAGCAAGAGTTCCTGCAAACGGTTGGCCCGCCGGTATATATATTGTTCGCTCAACCACCGGAGACGGAACTCTGTCAACCCGAAAATTATTTTTAAGTAACCTTTAGGTCACGCAGATATAACCTTTTACTAACCGCGCTTTAAAGCAGGATTAATAAACGGGCCGTAACCTTGCAAGATGTGAAAGCAATATGAATAAAGCTTTTGCATCAGGCAAATGTTACCCCATGTATTTAGCACAAAAAAAGGTGTTAATTGTTTCAAATAGAGTTGATAACACCAACAATTTCGAACTCACACATCCATTAAACCCCGGCGCTGTTTTTTCATTTGCCGATAGTTTAGATCGTGCACGCGAGTTATTGAAAACAGAAAAGCAGCACCTCATATTTTGCGATCTCATTTTAAGTGATGGCGACGCCACCGATTTGCTTTCTGAAATGACCCGTCCCGGCATTATTCCAAGTTTTTTATTTTGCGTAACAGCGAGCCAAGAACAGTCATACGCTGAAAACAGCGTGTTGAAAGAAGGTGCTGATGATTTTATTCAAACCCCCTGTTCACCTAAAGTGTTATCAAAAAGAATGGCAGCTTTGAGCCGCCGATTAAAAAAGATAAAAACGGAACAAAATATCAACATTACCGATCAAATAAGTTTAAGTGTTGACGGTCACACCCTTTCCATAAATGACAATACCCTCACCTTACCCCGAAGGGAATTTGCGATTTTACGCCTTTTTGCCGAAAACCCGGGAAGGCTGTTTACCCGTGAAGAAATCAGGCGGCAAATTTGGAATGAAGATCACGGATTAAATCCGCGAACGGTTGATGTACATATTTACAATTTACGCAACAAAACCATTCCCGGGCTCATTCAAACCGTGCAGGGAAAAGGCTATATTTTTAATAAACAACACAAAAAAGTAAAGTAATACCGAGTTAACACAGGCTTAATATTACGGTTGTGGAATACCCTAACTTTGCAGCATAAAAAGACCTAACGATGAGTCATAAAATATTAGTAGTTGATGATGAGGAGGATATCATTGAGTTTGTATCCTACAACTTAAAAAAAGAAGGTTTTGACGTTGAAACTGCCACCAACGGCAAAGAAGCCGTGCGAAAAGCTAAAGTACAAAAGCCTCACTTGGTATTGTTGGACGTCATGATGCCCGAGGTTGACGGTATTGAAACGTGCAATGAAATGCGCCAAATTGACTCTTTAAAAAACACATTTATTGTATTTCTCACAGCACGAGGCGAGGACTACTCGCAAATAGCCGGTTTTGATGCAGGGGCTGACGATTACATTGTAAAGCCCGTAAAACCCCGTATTTTAGTAAGCCGGATTAACGCTATACTTCGCCGTGGTGCGGACTCGGGTCCCGAAGAAAAAAACCTGCACGGCGACTTATTGATTGACAGAGACCGCTACTTGGTTTTAAAAAAAGGAGAGGAACTCAATTTACCCAAAAAAGAATTTGAACTGTTGAGCCTGTTGTTATCATCGCCCGGGAAAGTGTTTAATCGTGAAACCATACTCTCAACCGTTTGGGGTGATGATGTTGTTGTAGGTGACCGTACCATTGATGTTCACATAAGAAAACTGCGAGAGAAAATAGGTAACGAGTACATCAAAACCATCAAAGGCGTAGGTTATAAATTTGAGACAAAATAACTCCTAACAGCCTAATTCGTTCCGATCTCATATTCAGAACCCTCAAAAATTCATACTTTCGGGTCGTCAACAGCACGACTGTTTCAACGTTTCATGAAAGAAGAAACCCCGCAACAAATTGCCCATTATTTGGCACTGTTTTTTACCGCCCTTGCCGGAATTGCGGGATTGCCGGCATATCTCATATTTACCTCGGGGGTTTGGCCGTGGGTTTACTTCCTCAGTACAACTATAGCCATCTACTTTATTTCAAATTACATCTCTCAAAAACTTATTGAGCAGTTCATTGACAGCAGAATACGCATCATCTACAAAACCATTCACAAACTCAAAACCAAAGATAAAAATCGAAATTTCGACAGCTCTCAAGATTTAATAGGCCAAGTAAGTAAAGAAGTTGAAGAATGGGCACAAACCAAAAAAGCCGAGCTCAGCGAATTGCGCAAAGAAGCAAACTTTAGAAAAGAATTTATCGGCAACCTTTCTCACGAACTAAAAACGCCTATTTTCTCCATACAAGGGTATTTGCTTACGTTGCTGGAGGGCGGCCTTGAAGACGAACAAATCAACAGGAAGTACCTGGAAAGAGCCGACAAAAACCTGGACAGACTCATTCATCTCATTGACGAACTGGAAGAAATAACAGAACTGGAAGCCGGCGCTCAGCAACTGCACAAAAGCAATTTCAACCTTTCTCAACTGGTAATGGACGTATTTTCTGAACTGGAATTTAAGGCTGAAAAAGCCGGCATCACCCTTAAATTAGTACCGGAGAAACCCCCGGTTTTTGCCTATGGAGATGAGCCCAAAATTGCTCGTGTGCTTACCAACCTGCTTATGAACTCAATCAAATACGGCAAACAAAACGGCGGAACTACTACGGTGAGTTTTTTCGATTTAGACGATAAAATTCTAGTTGAAGTTGAAGACAACGGTGTAGGTATTGCTCCCGAGCATTTACCTCGTTTATTTGAGCGTTTTTACCGGGTTGATAAGTCCCGAGCACGCCATATAGGAGGGTCGGGACTGGGGTTATCAATCGTTAAACATATTATAGAATCTCACGGCCAAACGGTAAATGTAAGGTCGAGTGAAGACACCGGCTCTACCTTTTCTTTTACTTTGGCAAAACCCGGTAAAAACGGGAAAAAGTGACAATCTTGATTTCTCCCTTGAAGAAATCTTGAGCAATCACTTTTATTGCCTTTACCGGCCTTCTTCAATTGCATATCAATTAGTATCAAACCAATAGTTTGTAACCGCTCCGGCATTTAAATCCGGTGTATTTATTCAGGTGAAAACTTCAATGTGTGATGTAATTGAAGTTTGACTCCAAAAAAAAAATCCCGGTCTATTGATAGACGGGGATCTTCTTTTTAAGATGACAACTTATATTCGGTTCTGACCAAAGATAAATTACAGCGTTTGTTTTATTTCCACTTGTTCGTAGGCTTCAACTATATCTCCTACTTTGATATCATTGTAATTCTCAATGTTTAAACCGCATTCATAACCGGCGGCAACCTCTTTAACATCATCTTTAAATCGCTTTAAAGAACCCAGTTTACCGTCGTATTTCACTACGCCTTCACGTATAAGTCTTACTTTGGAGTTGCGATTTATTTTGCCTTCAGTCACGTAACAACCGGCAATTGTGCCCACCTTAGATATTTTAAAGGTTTCGCGCACCTCAACGTTAGCTACCACATTCTCTTCAACCTTAGGTTTCAGCATGCCTTCCATGGCCGCGGTAACCTCTTCAATAGCGTTGTAAATGACACTGTAAAGCCTAATATCAATCTCTTCTTTTTCAGCAAGTTTACGTGCGCTTGCCGATGGCCGCACTTGGAAACCTACGATGATGGCGTCTGAAGCGGTAGCCAGCAGCACGTCACTGTCTGAGATTTGACCTACTGATTTATGTATTACATTGACTTCAATGGACTCGGTTGAGAGTTTCAAGAGCGAGTCGGCAAGTGCTTCTACCGAACCGTCCACGTCACCTTTCACAATAATGTTGAGTTCTTGGAAATCTCCAACGGCCAATCGACGACCAATTTCATCAAGTGTAACGTGTTTTTGACTTCTGATGCCTTGCTCACGCTGCAATTGTTCGCGTTTTTGAGCAATGTTTTTGGCTTCACGTTCGTCTGTCATTTCCACAAACTTGTCACCCGCAGCGGGAGCTTTGGTAAATCCGAGCATGGAAACAGGTTGTGACGGGCCGGCTTGCTCAATTTTATTACCGCGCTCGTCAAACATGGCTTTTACACGACAAAACTGACTACCTGCAATGAGTAAATCACCTACACGCAATGTTCCTGATTGTACGAGTAATGTAGTAACATAACCGCGTCCTTTATCGAGCTCGGCTTCAATTACAGTACCGGTAGAACGCCTGTCGGGATTGGCTTTGAGGTCTAAAATTTCCGCTTCAAGCAGCACTTTTTCCATCAAGTCATCAACGTTTGTTCCCTTTAGTGCCGATATTTCTTGTGCTTGATATTTACCGCCCCAGTCCTCAACCAAGATATCCATTTGAGAGAGTTCCTCTCTAATTTTATCGGCATTAGCGCCGGGTTTATCCATTTTATTGAACGCAAAAACGATAGGTATATCCGCCGCTTGGGCGTGATTAATCGCCTCTTTTGTTTGCGGCATCACACTGTCATCTGCAGAGATTACAATAATGGCTAAATCGGTTACTTGGGCACCGCGAGCTCGCATAGCGGTAAATGCCTCGTGGCCCGGAGTATCTAAGAATGTGATGTCTTTTCCCGAATCTAATTTTACGTTGTATGCACCAATGTGCTGTGTAATTCCACCTGCTTCACCGGCAATAACATTTGCTTTTCTCACATAATCAAGCAGTGATGTTTTACCGTGATCAACGTGACCCATTACGGTAACAATTGGAGAGCGCGGTTTTAAGTTTTCAGGATCATCTTTTTCAATTTCAATTTCAGTAGACTCATCAACCTCAGGACTTACAAATTCTGTTTCATAACCAAATTCTTCAGCTACAATTTGCAGAGTTTCAGCGTCTAATCTTTGATTGATGGAAACCATCATGCCTAAAGACATACAAGCAGAAATCACTTCATTAACGGAAACGCTCATCATATTCGCAAATTCATTTGCCGATACGAATTCTGTAACTTTAAGAACCTTCTTTTCTTTTTCCTGCTCCTCTTGTTCCCGAGCTCTTTGCTCTGCTTTATCGTCACGTTTTTGACGACGTAATTTTGCAGATTTATTTTTGCTTCCACCACTAAGACGTGCCAGTGTATCTTTAATTTCTTTTTGGATTTCCTCGTCAGTTGGTTCACGCCTGTTAGTTCCCGCTTTGCCGGTTGGTCTTTTGCCTCCTTTTTTAGCTCCTCTATCCCTATCAGGTCCTTTCGTGATTCTTTTTCTTTTCTTTTTCTTTTTCTCGGTTTCTTTATTCTCAGAGGATGAAGCTACCGGTTTTTTCTTTTTCTTTTCGGGTAAATCAATTTTACCTACAATGCTGGGGCCGTTGAGCTTTTCAAACTTGGTACTGTGATGTTCGGGCTGTTTGGCTTTTTCCGGTTTTTTCTCCTCGGGCTTTTCAACCTTAGGCTGCTCCTTTTCTTTATTTTTAGTGGGCTCCTCTTTACGGGTTTCTTCTTTCTTCGGCTCTTGTTTTTTAGCTTCCGGTTTTTGCTTTTTAGCCGGTTTTTCTCTTTTCTTTTTATCGGGCCTGCTCTTTAAGTTGAGGTTATCCAAATCAATTTTACCCACTAAACGGGGGCCTTTACCATCTTCGTTTGAAAGACTATCGCTTTCTGTTTTTTCAATCTTAGGTGATTTGTCCTCTTTTTCCTCCTGTTTTTCAGTTTCCGGCTCTTCCTTTTGAGAAGTTTCTTGCTTTTCTTCTTGAGCAGC
The DNA here is from genome assembly GCA_913056155.1 of uncultured Cryomorphaceae bacterium. Lineage (GTDB taxonomy): Bacteria > Bacteroidota > Bacteroidia > Flavobacteriales_G > Salibacteraceae > Salibacter. Next base: position 11,769 of record CAJXMT010000002.1, on the reverse strand, counting down.
CGGTTTATCAACAACAGGCTTTTCCGGTTTTTTCTCAGGTTTTACTTCAGCCTCTTCTTTTTTGGTTTCCTCCTTTTTAGTTTCAGCCTCTTTTATAGGCTTTTCCGGTGTTTCAGCTTCCTGAGGGGAAGATCCCATGTTTTTAATCAGAACCCCTTGTTCATCTTCAAAAGGTTCATCTTCATCATCTTCATCTGCTTTTTTATCTTCGATGGAAATGGCAGTAAGCACTTCTTTTTGCCTTTTTAGCTCTTCTGACTTTTCCTTAGCAGCCTTATCGGGCATATATTGTTGCAGCAAAACATCATACACTTCAGGAGTGATTTTTGTATTGGGTTTAGCCTCTATATCATACCCTTTGGATGATAAAAACTCTCCAATCGTGGCGATTCCCACATTGAGTTCTTTTGCTACTTTACTTAATCTTTTTGGTGCGTTTGCCATAAAAATAATCCAAAATTTTCTTGCCGTTACAAATTAAAGGAATTTCATCGAATATAACCTATTGATATCTATTCAAATTCAGTCCTCAATATTTGCAACAGTTCGTCTATAGTTTCCTCTTCCAGATCGGTGCGTTGAATAAGATCTTTACGGGAAATAGCCAAAACGCTTTTCGCCGTGTCACATCCGATATCTTTTATTGTGTCAATAATCCAGCCGTCAATTTCATCAGAGAACTCGTTTAAATCCACATCTTCCTGATCTTCATCTGTTTCTCGATAAACATCAATTTCATACCCGGTGAGTTTACTGGCCAATTTAATATTATGGCCGCCCTTGCCGATTGCCAGAGAAACTTGGTCGGGTTTTAAATAAACCTCAGCATGAGTTCGTTCTTCATCTACACTAATGGAGGTGATTTTCGCGGGACTCAATGAGCGTTGAATGTACAGTGATACATTTACGGTATAATTAATCACATCTATATTTTCATTGCGCAGTTCTCTCACGATGCCGTGAATACGTGAGCCCTTCATGCCCACACAAGCGCCTACGGGGTCAACGCGATCATCATAGGATTCAACAGCCACTTTTGCTCTTTCACCGGGCTCGCGCACAATATTTTTAATGGTAATCAATCCGTCAAAAATTTCAGGCACTTCCAACTCAAACAACCGTTCTAAAAACACGGGAGAGTTTCGCGAAAGAATAATAACAGGTGAGTTATTTTTCAAATCAACCTTTTTCACAACAGCGCGCAATGTGTCACCTTTCTTAAAAAAGTCTGCCGGTATTTGATCTTGTTTGGGTAAAATAAGTTCATTATCTTCATCATCTAAGACTAAGATTTCACGTTTCCATATTTGATAAACCTCACCGGTTACAATTTCTCCTACACGATCTTTGTACAGTTTGTACAAACTGTCTTTTTCAAGTTCATATATTTTAGAAACCAAGTTTTGGCGCATGGAAAGAACGTTACGGCGCCCAAACTCTTCGAGTTTTAATTCTTCAGAAACATCTTCTCCTATTTCAAAATCGGGTTCAATTTTTACGGCCTCTGAATATTCTATTTCTTCATTTTCGTCCTCAACGGCACCGTCTTCCACCACCACGCGGTTTCTCCAGATTTCAATATCACCCTTTGTGGGGTTTACAATAACATCAAAGTTTTCCGCTGAGCCGTATTTTTTTTCAATCATGCTTTTAAACACCCCTTCAAGAATGTTCATCATGGTGACACGGTCAATATTCTTAAACTCTTTAAACTCTGAAAACGAATCTATTAACTCTTGTGTGTTCATTGTGTAATTATTTAAAAGACACTACTATTTTGGCATCTTCTATTTCATTGTAAGGTATGGAAAAGCTCAAGGTTACCCATTCTTTTTTTTTGCGCCCCTCCACGCGTTGCTTTTCTTTTCTCTCAATTAATATCCCTTGTTCATCGGCTTTTTTCAACAAGCCTTCTGTTTTTTTGTGTTCACCTGTTTTCAACACTTTTATATCTCGCCCGATATTTTTTTTAAATTGTCTCGGCATGGAAATACCCTCGTCAATACCGGGAGAAGAAACGTTTAAGGTGAAATCCTCTTCTTCACGGTCAAAATTTCCTTCAATATGACGACTCACTTCAACACAGCGCTCGATGCTCATTCCGGCATCAGCATCTAATGATACTTTGATGTGGTTATTGGGTGAGACTGATACATGGACAATAAACATATCTGTGCCTTCTATCTTGTCCTCAACTAAAGTGCTTATTTGCTCTTTTGTAATCATATTATAAAACGGGTACAAACAAAAAAGAGAGGACATGCCCCTCTCTTCTCCTCTTAATCGACGCAAAGGTAGATATTTATTTCCTTTTTTAAGGTTTTTATTGCCCATGCAATTTTATCTTACTGCGTTTTTTTGACAACTCAAACAATTCGCTGTTTATCAATTTTTTAACTCCGAACAATGTGCTCAGGCGTTTCCGGTTCTGACCATTAATAAAAATATTTTGGGTTTATTTGATGGTGAAACATGCGCGCTGCAAGGTAAACAGCTCGCTTTTCAATCGTAAACAGCGCGAAATTTATCGCGCAGTCGGGTTTGTCTGCTGCTTAAATCAACAAGTTCTCCTTTTATATAAGCGCTGATAATTTGGTTGGTTTTTATGTCAATGGCATCACCGGCAGATATAAAAAATGTTGCCGTCTTTCCTGTTTCCAATGTTCCCGCCTCCTCATCAATGCCCAGTATTTTAGCTGTATTGCCGGTAACGGCTGCCAAGGCTTGTTCTTTATTTAACCCGTATGCGGCAGCTGTTCCCGCTACAAACGGCAGATTACGCTGGTTCATCGCTTCCATGCCTCCGCTCATATCCAAACAAAACAAAATATTCGCGGCCATTAGTCTCGCGGGTATTTTATAGGGTAAGTGAATATCATCATCCTCGCGTGAGGGAAGGGAATGCGGGCGTTTATAAATTACGGGGATATTGTTATCTGCCAGTACCTCGGGAATTAAATGAGCATCATACCCCCCTACAATCACCACGTGAGGTATATCAAACCGGCGTTTAAGTGAGGTACCTTTCACAATGGAACGTGCTTGATTGCAGTGAATATAGAGTCTTTTTTTACCCGAAAACACGCCGCGAAGCGCTTCAAAGCGCAAGTTCACAGGATTTGCTTTTTCATTTTGGGCATAAGCTTTCGCTTCATTTAAAAATTGAATAATGTCTTCTATTTGCTCTTCTTCATTTGTGTTTTTGGCAATTGAGCCCGGGTTGGCCCACCAACCTTTTTGGGTAAACCTCTCAGGCCAATTGAGGTGAACCCCATCGTCTATTTTGAAGGATGCTTCTTCTCGATTTCTCCCATTTAAATTCACGATGGAAGATGTACCGCTAAAAATACCGCCGCGCGGTGTGGTTTGTGCCATTAAAACACCGTTTGACCTCATTGTCGGGATAATTTCAGAATCGGTATTATAAGCCGCAATTGTTCTCATATTGGGGTTGAGTAATCCGGTTTCTTTAAAATCGCGCGACGCTCTTACGGCATCAATCTCGGTGAGGCCCAACGTGGTGTTGGGTGCAATAAAACCGGGGTAAAAATGAACATCGCGCAGGCGAAATACACTGTCAAATTCTGTAGTATCAATTCGCTTAAACATTTGGTTTTCGACAAATAAAAAGCGTCCGTTTTCAATACCTATTGCCGCGTTTGTTACTACCTCACCGTTTCCTATATGCGCGGTACCGCCTAAAAACAGCAACTTTTGTGCGTTTCCGGTCATTCCGAAGAAAAACAGTATAAGAATGAAGAGAAATGGAAAATTCAGAGGTTTGAAAAATTTCATGGCTCAAAGTTACGGGCTTTATACTCTTTAAAGTTGAATAGAATTAATTACGGCTTCTACCTCACGGCGGTATTCCCTTTTACTGAATTGAGGTGCATATACATAACCAAAAGCGCTTATGAGCTCATTATTTCCATCATCCACAATATGCAAGGCATACCAAGGACCACCCATCATATAACCCTTCATGCGCCACAAACCGGTCATTTCCAAAGCAAATTTATCGCGAAAATTCACTTTTTTCATGTTAACATCCATGTTTACCTCGTCTATTTTCATGTATGAATTTTCAACAGGTCCGGGAACCAATGCTTTTAGTGCACTATCAAGTAAATTATAAACAGCGTAATTATTAAGCTGTTCCATAGATTCATATGGCGTTTTTAAAATTAATATGCCCTGGCTGATTTGATGATCAAAGCCTCCCTCTATTTTGCTGCGCTCACACCTAATCCACACATAATTACTGTCCTCCTTTGCCAAATAAGCATCTTTCATGGTGTACAATTGAATACCGGTAAGTTTTTCAATTTTATTATTTAGTTTTTCATCGCCCAAATCTTTATGCTTTTGGGCAATTCGGTTAGCTTCCGCCTTGTTCAAAAGCTCGATAATATCATCCATATTTTTGGTCAGAGCCTCACCCAGTTCCTTTTTTGAAGCGGCTTTCAATCGAATTACAGCTTGGCGTTGTGCCCACTTATTGCGCTCTATTTTGAGCTCGGGTTTTGTGAACCTTCCCTCATCTACCTCTAAAATCAATATATTGCCAAATGTTTTAAACACGCGGCTAAACGTATTATCGGTTGCGTGGTGTAAGTCAAACGCAGGTTCGCGCTGCGGCAAACCGTGCACAGGTTGTTTTAAGTGCTTACGCAACGTATCGCCGTATTCACTTTTCCAAAATCCGGCGTTGCACCAAACTACAACCTCACCCGGTTGTCCCGAAGGCGAGGGCAAAAAGCGTTTGCCGTCATCTTCATCACCGCATCCGGCAAGTGCCAAAATGAAGAGAAAAAACAGTCCTTTTTTCAACACTTTATCCATTTGAACCCACAACTATTTTGGTACCCGGCTTCAATTTAGACGTATTGAGGTGGCTGTTGAGCTCCTTTAATTCATTAACTGAGACACCTTTTGCTTTGGCTATATCCCAAAGCGTATCACCTGATTGAATTTTGTAGTACACGAAGTCACCCTCTTGCTGTGTATTGTATTCCTTAGCGGGTTGTTTTTGATTTTGAGTCATGCTGCTGCCTCGGGGGTATATGACTAATTTTTGACCTATGTTTATGCGCGTGCTGCGCATATTATTCCAAGCCATGATTTGCCTTGAACTCACGCCGTAACGACCGGCAATTTTTCCCAAGAAATCACCGCGCCTCACCGTATAATAAACACGATCTTCACTAAATTCACTCAAATTACCATCGTTTTCTTTTCCTTCCTTTTTGGCCGTAATAGCTGAGAGGGAGTCCAAATCAAATGCGTAATCTGCTCCGTACGTTTTGGGTAGTCTCAAAATAGAAGTTTTGTTACTGTAAGCAGGTACTTTATCTCTTTTATAGGCCGGGTTGAGAAATGCCAATATCTCAGGGTTTAAATTATAATGAGCACTCAACTCCTCATAACTCACCGGTGCCGATACGTGTAATGTATCGGTTTCAAAATAAAACGCAATCGGTTTTACGGGCTTAATGTTGTACTCTTCCGCGTACTCAAAGGCATAGTAGGCCGCAATAAAAGCCGGCACGTAACCGCGCGTTTCGCGGGGTAAAAACGAATAAATATCCCAGTAATTCCCGAGCCCTTTACCCGAACGGCGAATGGCTTTATTTACATTACCCGGGCCGCAATTGTAAGCTGCCAAAGCCAAATCCCATTTACCATAAATACCGTACAAATAATTGAGGTATCGGCAAGCTGCCTCTGTAGATTTAACGGGATCCATACGTTCATCCATATAGGAATTTTGCTCCAATCCAAACATTTTACCGGTTGAGTACATAAACTGCCACAAACCTACAGCTCCTGCTCGAGAGCGTGCACGCGGATTCAAAGCACTTTCCACAACCGCCAAATATTTCAATTCTAAAGGCATTTCGTGTTTGTCTAAAGTTTCTTCAAACAGTGGAAAATAAAACTCGGCTAAACCCAGCATACCGGCAACTTGCTCTCGGCGCTTCACCGTGTATAAATCAATAAATGCTTTTGTTCTCGAATTATAAACCGCATTAAAAGGTGTGCGTTTATTCAAATACTCCAAACGTGCCTCTACTGCACTATCGGCAAAGTCGGGAACGCTGTCAAACTCGGGGAAAGCCGTATCCATAACACTTAGTTTCCGGGTCACATCCGTAAAATAAACTCCGTGGGTCAAGCTGTCTAAATGCTTAAAAAATGAAGGCTGTACACCTGCAACGCCCGTATCAGGCACAACTTTGAGTGAGTCTTTCTCATAAGCTGTTGCATGCGTTTGAAAACCCGACAGTAATAGGGTTGTAATAAGTATTTTGTAAATCATCTGTTTCAATATCTTGTGAATTTGCAAATATGACCAATATTCCTCAATGAACCGTTGCCGCCTTTAGATGTTATAAACGTTTTTGTGTTCAATAATTGTATATTCTTATTGGTGTTTATTTTGGTCAGAACCTCACTCGGGGCTCTAAACGAAAGCCGGTTCTGAATAAAAAACAACACGGGCATTTGCCTTGCCTCTTTTATGTGCCGAGTTTAATCTTGTTCAGTATTTTGCTCAACGCCGCCACTTCCACAAGTTGAAAGAAAAAATATACGGCAAAAAATTGCAGTACGTAAATTTTAGTTTCTGCAGAAACATCTGATATATAGGCGAAAAACCAGGAGCCTACTACAATTAATTTCAAAAACCCTATTCCGGCATAAGCCGCTCCCACATACTTGGGGAAGTTACGAAGTAAAAAGGCCGCCGTATATAAGGTGGTCAAGGTGAGTATCATTATAAAACTATAATCGGCCGTGTTTAATAAAACGGGAATTGTTGAAAAGCGAACCCATAAAAAATGTGCCCCGAGTATCGCGATCAGTGCACCTGCCGCTATTGCCGTAAAAAGCACTGCCCTTTTCACGACTTGGTAAGTTGTTTGATAACGCGTACAAGTGAACCGAGTACGCCTGTTAATGAGAGAACGAGTGTGAGCCATGGGCCGGTTTCAAAATACTCATCTGCTTTTACACCCGCATAAGTAAATATACCGATGATTGCAGCCATTTCAATAGCTAAACTCGAGTATTTAATAAAGGCGTCAACCGGTTTTTTTACCTTGTCCTTTTTGTTTGTCATTGGAGTTTAAATCTTTCACTTTGCCGGCTATAGTAAATGTACCTTCAATCGTGGCACCCGGATCAACACTGAGTTTGCCATAAACCATTTCCCCGGAAAATACTCCTGATTCTTGAAAAGAAACCATTTCAGCAGCGTTGAGCTTTCCCGATACGCGACCGGAAACATTTGCCGTTTGACATTTTACCTCGCCTTTAATGGTACCGGTGTGTCCTACTACCACTTTTCCCTGAGATTGAACGGTACCTTCGAGTTGACCGTCAATGCGTATATCGCCTTCTGTTAATATATCGCCGTTTATTCGGGTTCCTTGTGCAATATGATTTCGAGAACCTAAATCAACGTCGCCGTTTTTTTTTGCCATTCCTGAATTTGATTTAAACATGCGAAATGTATTTCGTGCAAAAGTACGATAATAAAACGGCAACGTAAATACAAGGTTTACAATTTTTTAGAACATAAAAGGTCCCGTATACCTCTATCATAAGTCCATTTAGCCGGGGGTTATTTTACGGGTATTTTTACGGCTTGGGCGAATTTATCAAGATCTTGTTTTTTACCTGTAACATACAGTAAATCATCTCTTTTAACCTTAATATCGGGGGCTATATTAGAAATTAAATTGTTTTCGCGCATCAGAGCTACAATACTCACATTAAAGCGCTCACGTACTTGAGCTTTAAGAACGGTTTTACCCTCTACTTTCCCGCCTTCTCGAGTAACTCTTATGCATTCAATGTCTAACCGCGGAATAATATCATCTTTTTGCGCCTTAATGAAACTGCCGGGCCGCAGCATGGTGTAATTGTCACTTCTGATTTTATCGGCCAAATGGTCAATGTGATCCAGCGGAACCAAGAATTTATGCATGGTTCTTGAAAATATTTCGATTGAGGTTTCAAACTCCTCTGGAATAACCTCATCTGCTCCCAACTCAACAAGTTCATCAATTTCTTTTACGTATCGGGTTCTGATTATCACGTGAACCTTATCGTTTATTTGTCTTATTTCACGAAGGATGGCTTTTGTACTTTCTGCATCGCTAATGGCCACCACCACCACCCGTGCCTCTTCTATATTAAGTGTGTGCAAGATGTGGGGTTGAGAAGCTTCACCAAATATAATAGACTCGCCCTGTTCTTTATATTTTTTTACCGTCTCCGGATTCATTTCTGCCACAACAAATGGAATATCAGAGTATTTTGCTGCACGTGCTACATTTTGGCCGTTTAGTCCAAAGCCAATAATGATTAAATGATCTGTTATTTCGGTGAACTCTTCAACCTCACTTTCGCCGTTTGCGGTTGACTTTTTAAATCGATCCGGCACTATTTTACTGCCTGTTTTGAGTACTTTACCCACCAGTGTATTAGAGGCATTGATTACAAAAGGCGTTACGGCCATACTCAATATAGATACAGCTAAAAAGTATTGATATTTTACCTCGCCCAGGAGTTGGTACTCCAAACCATACTCAGATAAGATGAATGCAAATTCTCCCACTTGGAATATGGAAAAAGCAGTGAGCAATGAAGCTTTTACCGAATACGATAAAAGCCGGGCCGCTACCCAAGCAATTAAAGCTTTTCCGAACATCACCAAAACCACAAGTAAAAGTATAAATACCAAATGGTCAACTAAGAAGTCAATATTAAGTAACATGCCTATGGAAACAAAAAACAATCCCGTAAACAGTTCCCTAAAAGGGAGAATTACCCCTGTAGCTTGATGGCTGTACTCTGATTCTGAAATAATAAGCCCGGCTAAAAAAGCACCTAACGCGGGTGAGAGACCTGCCATATCCGTTACCCATGCAACGGCAAAGCAAATCACTACCGTTGCGAGTATAAATAATTCTCGACTTCGGGTTTTTGCAATTTCGTGAAGAAGCCGCGGAACTATGAATCTTGCCAATACATAAGTGAGTACAATGAGTACAATAAATTTAATTCCCAATCCCACTAATGCCTCGCCCACATCTCCGGCCCCACCGGCAATAATGGGTGTAAACAACATCATGGGAACTACAATAATATCTTGAAAAATGAGCACGCCCAACACCATTCTGCCATGCGGTTTGGTGATTTCTTTACGCTCTTGCAACATTTTTAAAACAATGGCCGTGCTACTGAGTGAAAACAAAAAACCGATGAAAACAGATTCCTGCCAAGTATAATCGAGCAACATAAAAGTGCCGGCTGTAAAAAGCACAGTGAGGAACACCTGTAAGAAACCGCCCAAAAACACGGTTTTTTTAATCGCAGCCAGTTGTTTTATGGAAAACTCGATACCGATAACAAACAGAAGTAAAATAATGCCTATTTCAGAGGTTATTTCCACTTCATGTGAAGCGCCTACCCAGCCCATTACATGAGGCCCCGCAAGCGTTCCCGTTAAAATGAATCCCAAAATAGCCGGGAGTTTCAGGCGTTTAAAAACAAAAACTACAAGGGTAGCAAGGGAAAGTATAATGAGTAAATCTTGCAGGAAAGGTATATCCATAAATAGCTGAACTTAATGATTCAAACGACTTGATTACAAAAGGTGCAAATTTACTTTTAAATGTCGGATTTATTTTTACCGCAAGACAGTTCTGCCGCTTCTTTACCTATCAGCGAACCGATGGCTACTCCCATTCCACCCAGTCTGACAGCACAAACCACGCGATCACTGACCTTTTTTACAATCACTTTTTTACTGTTTCCCACACCCATAATTCCACTCCAGCGGTGTTCAATTTCAAGGTTTTCATGTTCAGGTAAAATCACTTCCCTCAACAGCTTTTCCAACCCGTTTTGTATGGTATTAGTCAGAGCCGCATTCGTGGTAGTTTCAGCGGCTGAGTCTAAGTTACGACCGCCGCCCAGTAAAAGCCGGTTACCGATATGGCGAAAATAATAGTAACCCCGATCATAATGAAAAGTGCCTTTGACTTTCAGATTTTTCAAGGGCTTAGTGATTAACACTTGAGCACGAGCAGGGCGCACATCCATATCGGTAAGCAATTGTTGAGCAAAGCCGTTTACCGCAACGATGAGATGTTCGGTTTGAAGCTCATGATACTTTGTTTGCACAGTAATCGCGTTTGCGGTTTCATTCCAACTTTCCACCTCTGCTCCCGTAAATATCTCGATTCCCGCTTTGCGACACCGGCTAATGAGTTTACGCATTAACTTTCCCGGATTTAATGCCCCTTCATATTGGTTCTGAATAATATGATTCACTCCTTTAAAACCAAACCGGTTTGTTTCCCGGATTTGTGAAAATACCGTACTTCCCACAATGTTTTTGAGCTTTTGATTGAATGCCTTCATGGACTGCATGCACTTTTCATACAAAACGGCATCTTGCGGAGTAAAAAGCTCAAAACCTCCGCAAGGATCAAAATCAATACCGGGAAAATTGCTTTTTAATAATTCTAAGCCGCGCCAACGCATTTCTATAAGTTTGAGCAGCTCACCCTCGGGCATATTGTCCAAATCAGCCACCAACTCAGATAAACTGCCAAAGCAAGCAAAACCGGCATTTTTAGTACTTGCCCCGGAGGGTAACATACCGCGTTCAAGTACTGCTATGGAAGCGGTGGGATTTAGTTCTGCAATACGCAATGCGGTAGAAAGCCCGGTTATTCCGGATCCTATAACGATAAAATCACGCGGCTTTAAAAAAGCTGTTTTTTCCCAAAAACTCGTTTGAATCATTCCAAAACTTCAAATGGCATACTCACTTTTATTTGATCCCAGGCCATGGAAATTTCACCGTAACGGCTTCCCTCGGAATCTACGGAATAGGTAAGGCGCTGAATGGTTTCATCCAAATGCCGGGGTTTCACTTTTACCCGCACTAAATCCAACCTCTTATCATATTCCTCGGCTAAATGTTGATCGTAGATTTCATTGATAATAAGCGTCCATTCCTCCCTTCCCGGAATGGTAAAAAAAGCATACATACCCGGATTTATAACTGTTTCCCCAACTTTTACCGGTTTGCTAAATTCAACTGCTGTAGCCCAGTGAGAACCACTCACCCAAACTTGATCATAACTCACTAAGCCATTCCAAAGTACTCGCCCTCGTTTTCCGGGAGACCCGTAATTCACGGTAATTTCACAGCCGGCAATTTTTTCCCGGGCAACCCGGCGTGCACTACCGATAAAGGTATCGGGTTCTATCAATCCGCGATTTACACTATCTGCATACCGGGATTTAAAAACAGCATGCTCTTCCTCAATACTTAAAGCGGCCTCCTTTTCGGGGGTCAAAACTTCCCGGGACGGTTTGGTTTCTTTTTTTTGTTTGTTGTCTCCTTTTTGTTCACCGCAACTTGAGAATGAAACGGCTGCAATGAACATCCAAAAAAATGTTTTTTTCATGACTTTAAATTTGTCTTGCAAATATGATAAAGTTCAGTTGTTTTTTCACCATAAAAAAACCCTCCTTTCTGCCGAGGAGAAAGAAGGGTATTGCTTACATTCAGATTTCTATTTTAACGTGTCACAGCTACTGCACCACCACTCGCTTCACGCTTAAGTTACCGTCGCGAATGACTTTTACAAAGTAAACGCCTGCTGCTAAGTTCAAGTTCACCTCTTCAACTAGCTCGCCGTCTATACGGCCTAGTTTTTTATCGGTCAGAACCTTGCCCTGCAT
>CAJXMT010000001.1 GCA_913056155.1 uncultured Cryomorphaceae bacterium | reverse complement strand
GAGGAAAGACTAACCGTAAAGTACGATATTTGCCGCGGTTGTGAACATCACAAAATACCGGCACTTATGCTGCAAACACTGGTTGAAAACGCTGTAAAACACGGTATTTCAAAACTTCCCGCCGGCGGTGAAATATCAATTACAGCTCAATTTAAGGGCGGTAATTTGGTGATAGAAGTGGTGAATCCGGGTAGGTGGGTTGAGGGCGGTTCTGACCAAAATGATGAAAACAAAGGTTTTGGACTTCCCAATTCCATTGAACGGCTCAAACTGCTTTACGGCAGAGAAGATTTGTTGAAAATTGAAAATAAAAACGGGTTGGTTGTGACAAGGCTCATTTTACCCGATAAAACAATATGAATATGATCAAAGCACTTTTAATTGATGATGAAAGGCTTGCGCGAAATGAAATGCGCAGGTTATTGCAGCAATTTGATGAGGTTGAAATTGTGGGTGAAGCCGCCAATGCCGATGAGGCCTTAAGCCTAATTGAAAAACAACAACCCGATTTGCTTTTTTTGGATATTCAAATGCCGGGAAAAACGGGTTTTGAATTGTTGGAAGAGCTGGACTCAGCACCGCCCGTTATTTTTGTAACCGCTTATGATGAGTACGCTATAAAGGCTTTTGAGGTAAATGCGCTGGATTACCTGTTAAAGCCGGTAGATGAAAAAAAGCTTGAAACGGCCTTGCAAAAGGTAAAAAAAGACCTGCCCGCTCAACCGCCCGGGAAAGATGAAAAGGGAACTTCGCGCATTTTGAGAGAAGATGAACGCGTGTTTTTAAAAGACGGTGATAAATGCTGGTTTGTGAGCTTGAAAGATATCAGGTACTTTGAGTCTAACGGAAATTATGTTCAGGTTTTTTTCGATAATCAAAAGCCTATGGTTTTGAAATCCTTAAACAAGCTGGAAGACAAACTAAGTAAAAAACAATTTTTTAGAGCGGGACGCAAGTTCATTATTAATTTGAGTTTTATTGAAAAAATAGAGCCTTCATTAAACGGCGGCTTGTTGGTGGTAATGAGCGATCAACGCCAAATTGAAATATCGCGCCGGCAGGCTGCTAAATTGAAAGACCAAATGAGTTTGTAAATTCAGTTAAAAGCCGTTTGAAATCTTCTTCGGCCGGTACAGCCGGAATGGTTACTTTAGCAGATTCTTAAAACAGTTGCCCCCTCAATGAACAGTGCATCGCGAAAAGTGAAGTTTTTTTATTCGTTACTCCTTGTAATGCTGTGTTTTACACAGTCTTTGCTGCACGCTCAATACACTGAGATTAACGGTACCGTAACCGATGTAGAGACCGGTGAACCACTGCCTTTTGTGAATATTTCGCTGGTGGGCAAAAATATTGGCACTACTACAGATATGAAAGGCTATTATCAGCTGGAAACCCAATGGGCATCGAATGAAATTAAGGCCTCCTTTATGGGATATAAGCCTGTAGTAAAACAACTGGTGAAAGGTGAAAAGCAAACCATAGATTTTGAGTTGGAATCAAATATTGAGGAGCTTCAAGAGGTGACTATTCAAGCATCGAATGACCGCTATAAAAACAAAGATAATCCTGCCGTATCGCTTATCAGGCAGGTGCTGGATCACCGCGATGAAAATCGGTTACAAAGTGAGAAGCTCAAATATTTGGAGTACGATAAATACGTGAAAGATCAATTTGACCTCAATAATTTCACTGAGGAATGGACCAAGCGTACCTCATTAAAAAGCTTTCAAGTACTTTTTGACTATGTGGACACCAGTGAGGTAAACGGCAAGCCCTATGTTCCTGTACTCATAAAAGAAAAAGCATCAAAAATTTATTTTCGGTCAGAACCGAAGACAACGCGTGAGATAGTGAAGGGGTTACGCATTTCGGGCTTTGAGGATGGGGTGATGGGCGAGGGCATCAGCCAATTTTTGGACAAACTGGGATCCGAAGTAGATATTTACGACAGTAGAATTGATTTGCTGGATAAGTCCTTTACCTCTCCCATATCCAAATTGGGCCCCAACGTATATCGCTATTACGTTACAGATTCTATTGAAGTGGAGGGTGAGAAATACAAAAAGCTGTCTTTTATGCCGCGAAACCCGCAATTGGTGGCCTTTACCGGCCATATGATGGTGGCAGACAGTTCACAAAATTACGCGGTAAAGGAGATTGAGCTCAATATCGATAAACGCATTAACGTCAACTTTTTGGAAGATTTACGAATTGAGCAGGAGTTTGAATATCAAGATTCCCTGGGATGGATGGTGGTGAAAGACAAAATGGTGGTTGATGTGCAACCCTCGAGCAGAGGCATGGGTTTATACAACACCAAAACGGTAACTTATGATAATTTGATGATCAACAAACCGCGCAGCGATGATTACTACAGTGGGCTCAACGAATCCGAAATCATGGACAGTGCCAATTATCGCGATGAAGATTTTTGGCAAAACCACCGCTTAGATACGTTAACAGAAGAGGAAAAAGGGATATATGAAATGGTGGATACTATTCAAAGGCTGCCCGAGTTTAATACCATTGTAAACCTTGGAGAGCTTTTGGTGAGCGGTTATATTAAGGCCGGTAAAAAATTCGACATCGGCCCGTTCACCACCTTTTTAAGCTATAATGATGTAGAAGGTATTCGACTTAAATTCGGCGGTCGCACCAATAAAAACTTTCATGAAAATTGGCGCTTTTCGGCGCATACGGCCTACGGTCTTCGCGATGAGCGGTTCAAGGTAAATGCCGGTGCAGAGTACTTTTTCAGCACCAAGCCCATTACCAAACTGGAGTTTAAATACATCAATGATATTTATCAACCCGGTTTTGATGTGCCTTGGCGCAATCAAGATAATATTTTTCTCTCGCTCCGGCGAACACCCGGTGACGATATGTTTTACAAAGAGGAGTATATTACCCGTTTTACCAAAGAGTGGTTTATAGGGCTTCAAAACTTCATACAAATTAAAAACAGAAAAATCACCACCACGTATCGCAATGAATTCAGGCCGGTTATTTACGAGCCGGAAATCAGACTGAATGAAGACCAAACCGGATCTCCGATTCAGGTAACCGAGTTCACCTTGGGAACCCGATTAGCACTTAACGAGAAATTCGTGCAAGGCCATTTTTCAAGAGCGCCCATCAAAACCACAGCACCCGTATTTGAGTTGCAGTACACCTACAGTCCGGAGTTATTGGGTGCCTTTGAATACCATAAAATTTACTTTTCAACCGAGAAACGATTTAAGCTGGGTATATTCGGCACCACCGATGTTTTGCTCGAAGCCAATCGAATATTCGGAACTGTACCTTACCCGCTGTTGGAAATATTCAGGGGGAATGAAACTTTTGCCTATGACGATCGCTCATTCAACATGATGAATTTTGTGGAGTTTGCAGGAGATCAATCGGTAAGTTTGATGATGGAGCACCATTTCAATGGTTTGTTAACCACGCAAGTACCTTTTATGGACAAGCTTAAATGGCGTGCGGTAATATCTGCAAAAGCCATTTGGGCCGATGTAACGCAGCAAAACCGAAACTTTGATAACCCCAATTTGTACTACCACCCTGTTTTAACCGAAGAGCGCAGGTTGCGGGATGAACCCTACATGGAGGTAAGCGCCGGGATTGAAAATATTTTAAAACTATTGCGCGTTGATGTGGTGAAGCGGCTGAATTATCTAGACAACCCGAACATAAGCTCTTTGGGCAGCATTAGCGGTATCGGGATCAGAGCCAAGGCCCAACTTTCATTTTAATCGAATCTTTATGGAACTCAGAGCCGAAAATATCGTCAAGAAATACAAAAGCAGAACCGTTGTAAAGGGAGTCTCGGTGAGCGTAAACCAAGGTGAAATCGTGGGGTTGTTAGGCCCCAACGGTGCAGGGAAAACCACATCCTTTTACATGATTGTGGGTTTGGTAAAACCCAACGGCGGCAAGGTGTTTCTGGATCAAACCGAAATTACACACTTTCCCATGTACAAGCGCGCTAATTTGGGAATCGGATATCTCCCGCAGGAAGCATCGGTATTTCGAAAGTTGAGCGTGGAAGACAATATTATGGCCATTTTGGAAATGCGGGATCTGACCAAAAAGGAGCGGGAAGAAAAGTTGGAAGAGCTGATTGATGAGTTTTCTTTAGGACACGTACGTACCAACCGCGGTGATTTACTCTCGGGGGGTGAACGGCGCCGAACAGAAATTGCCAGAGCACTGGCCGTGGATCCTAAGTTCATTTTACTCGATGAACCTTTTGCGGGCGTTGACCCTATTGCTGTTGAGGATATTCAAAATATCGTGTTTAAACTCAAATACAAGAATATAGGGATTCTCATTACCGATCACAACGTGCAAGAAACACTTTCTATTACAGATCGCGCATACTTGCTTTTTGAGGGCAACATATTAAAAGCCGGCAGTGCTGAGGATTTAGCCGCCGATAAAAAAGTACGAAAAGTGTATTTGGGTGAAAATTTCGAACTCAAACGCAAACCGCCGCGCAAAGAGGTGGAGTGATGTGTGCGATTTTTGCTATTTCTCTAAATTGATGGGTTTCATCTCAAATCTGCACCAATATCTCGCCTGAATGTAACTCCCTCAAAATCGATTTGCGCCACACCGTCATAAGCGCAGGAAACGGCATCGTCAAGTGCGCCGGCCATTCCCGTAACGGCAATCACCCTGCCGCCGTTTGAAAGTACTTTTCCGTTTTCTTCCTTTGTACCTGCGTGAAATACCAAATGTTTTTGCTCTGCCTCTTTAATCCCCGTGATTTCTTTTCCCTTTTCGTAAGCCTCGGGATATCCTTTTGAAACTAACATGACCGTAACGGCATAATCAGAGTGGTGCGAGTATTTGCGGTTTACCAAATCGCCTGTTGCAGCGCCTTCAAATAAATCGAGTAAATCGGCCTTGATGCGCGGCAATACAACTTCAGTTTCAGGATCGCCCATACGTACATTGTATTCAATAACATAAGGATCGCCGTTTACATTCATCAACCCAAAGAAAATAAAACCCGTGTAGGGCATTTTGTCTTTCATGAGACCGGTTAAAGTGGGTTCTATAATTTGCTGTTTCACCTTATTCATAAAGTCGCAATCGGCAAATTTCACCGGTGAAACGGCTCCCATTCCACCCGTATTCAAGCCCTTGTCTCCTTCTTTAATGCGTTTGTAGTCTTTCGCTTCGGGCAGTAAAACGTAATCTTTGCCGTCGGTAAGTACAAAAACCGATAGTTCAATACCGTTCAAAAATTCCTCAATCACTACTTTACCCGATGCCTCGCCAAATTTGCCCTTCAACATTTCATTGAGCTCTTTACAGGCTTCTTCATAATTATTAATAATCAGAACCCCCTTTCCTGCGGCTAAACCATCGGCCTTGAGCACATAGGGAGGCCGGAGTGTTTTGAGAAAAGCCGCGGCTTGATCGTATTCGCCGGCGCTAAAGGTTTGGTAGGCTGCTGTTGGAATTTGGTGGCGTTTCATAAACTGCTTGGCAAAATCCTTTGAACCTTCCAGCTGTGCAGCAGCCTTTTCGGGGCCTATCACCAAAGTGTTTTTAATTTGCGCATCACTTTTGATAAAGTTGGTAACGCCCGCCACTAGGGGAGCCTCGGGCCCCACAATCACCATATCGATTTCATAATCGATAATTTGTTTTTTTACCCCCTCAAAATCCTCCGGACTACCCGGTATGTTTTTCCCCACGGCCGCCGTACCGGCATTGCCGGGCATAAAAAACAAATTTTTGAGATTTTTACTTTGTGCCGTTTTGTGACCTATAGCGTGTTCGCGACCACCGCCGCCCAAAATTAATACGTTCATATCGGTTGGATTTTACAGTGCAAAGTAAGGTAAATTTGGGGATTTGGGGTTGGTTTTGGTTAGCACTCAATAAAGTTCAAAAGTGTTGCGTCCTTTGAATTCTCTTTTGAACAGAGGGGATGATGGAATTAGAAATGAATATACAACGCAGTTCAATTGACGAAAAAACGGTTTACGGCTCTGACCAAAAAAGGGAAACTTTTAAAATAGTAAAGCGATAATGGAAAGAATAAAGCTGCTATACCGGTTCAAATTCAAATCCCGAATACGCGTTGAGGATTTCATTAAAAGTACGGTGAAGTTCAGTTGTTTCTGTTGAGGTGACCAGCGTGGTGCGGAACGGTTTGAAATGTTCCAGCCCCTTGAAATATTTGCCGTAGTGCCGGCGCATTTCCACAATGCCGGTGCGTTCACCTTTCCACTCAACGCTCATATCTAAATGGCGCTTGGCTAGGCGTACTCGCTCCTCAACTGTTGGGGGAGGTAGTGTTTCGCCGGTTTTTACATAGTGTTTGATTTCATTAAAAAACCACGGGTAGCCGATGCTTGCCCGGCCAATCATGATGCCGTCAACGCCGTATCGGTTTTTGTAATCTGCGGCTTTTTGCGGGGTGTCGATATCGCCGTTGCCGAATACGGGAATGTGCAGCCGCGGGTTGCTTTTGGTTTCGGCAATCAGCGACCAATCGGCTTCGCCTTTGTACATTTGGGTACGGGTACGCCCGTGAATGGAAATGGCTTTAATACCTACATCTTGCAGTCGCTCGGCTACTTCAACAATGTATTTGGAGTTTTCATCCCAGCCCAATCGCGTTTTTACGGTAACGGGCAAATGCGTGCTTTTTACTATGGCCTCAGTGAGCCGCACCATTTTGGGGATATCTTTTAATATGCCCGCTCCCGCTCCTTTGCAAGCTACTTTTTTTACCGGACAGCCAAAGTTGATATCTAAAATATCGGGATTGGTTTGTGTGACAATCTCAGCGGCTTGTTGCATGGATTCCAACTCACTGCCGAAAATTTGAATACCTACGGGGCGCTCGTATTTGTAAATATCGAGTTTTTGGGTGCTTTTGGCGGCGTTGCGTATTAATCCCTCTGAGCTGATGAACTCGGTGTACATTAAATCGGCTCCCTGTTCCTTGCACAACGCGCGAAAAGGCGGGTCGCTCACATCTTCCATGGGAGCGAGTAACAACGGGAAGTCGCCAAGGTCTATATTTGCAATTTTTACGCCCATAATAATCGGGACAAAATTATAATTAATTCGGCGGCCGGTGACGGACTCTGCGAATTGTCAATCAAACAACAAATGGAACAGGAAAAAGACCGTAAAATTCAGAGCCTTTTCGGCCAAATAATGGCGGGGGTTGTGTTTTTTGCTTTTGGCGCGTTGGTTTTGGGCGGCTTGGGTTTTGCCTTGGGTTGGGCATTGTACGGCTCAAGTGGAATGACGGGTTTTTTAGAGGGTGACACACCAACACCCGAGGGAGTGAACGCCATGCGAATTTTACAGGCCGGCTACGCTTTGGGCGGATTTTTGATTGCGGCTTTGGCGGCCAATATTTTTATCGGGTATTCAAATCGTAAATTGTTTCATATTGATTTTCCCGTTTCGCAATGGTTGTTGAGTTTTATCATCCCTTTGGCAGCCTTACCCGGCATTATGTTTTTGGGTTGGTTGAATGAAAACATACCCTTTCCCAACGGCTTGAGTCACCTGCGTGAAATGCTGCTGGCTAATGACGAGCAAGGCATTGAAATGATGATGCGCTTGCTGGCTCAAAATTCAACGGTTGATTTTATCGTGAATTTACTGCTTATAGCTGTTTTACCCGCTGTGGCTGAGGAGTTGTTTTTTAGGGGATACTTACAGCGTGTATTGCAAAATAAAATGAGTGTACATGCGGCGGTTTGGATTACCGCACTTGTGTTTTCACTTTTTCACCTGCAATACAGCGGCTTTTTACCGCGATTGTTTTTGGGTGCCGTTTTGGGCTACATTTTTGTGTGGAGCAAGAGTTTGTGGCCGAGCATAATCTTGCATTTTACCAATAATGCCGCCGCAGTTTTCGCCGTGTTTTTTTACGGTCCCGAAATGATGAACCAAGACCCCGAAGAGTTGGCGGGCGGAAACACCTTTTTTGTGTCATCGGCTATTTCAGTGGTGCTTTCCGCTTTATTGATTTTTGCTTTTTACCAAATCGGGAAACCGCACAGCAACCTTAAAAAACGAGAGTCATGAGTTTTCTTGATCGATTTAAGCCGAAAAAAGCTCAATTTCAAAACAAACCGGTTGAGGATCAAATTAGAGGGAACGATTGGCATTGGTCGCACAGCCTGATGTTAATCGGTTTGTTCGGCGGCGGCTTTTCCATTGCTTACGTTTCTAAATACACATTGATTGAACTCCACCTCATGTGGCGCCTCATTATTTTTTTTAGCGTGATATTGCTTGTTTTACCCTACAGTTGGTATCGCGACACGCTTAAAATGGAGCGGCTTGAAGTGGTATTAGCCAACGTTTTGGGATTGGGGCCGCTCACGGTGGGTTTGTTGTTTTGGCTCAACTTTTTGATTGTGGATAACAGACGCATTGAAGTTTATGAAATTGTGGATGTAGATCATATCGGCACCGGGTTTAGTCCGCATGATGTCAAAATTCATTTTGCCGATAGCGCCTTGGCGAAAGAAGAGGGTTTGCGAATTATCGACAGTGCCGAACAGCCCGAGATTTGGGATGCCGATTACATCATGTATGATGTGGCACGCGGATTATTTGGTTTTACTGTAATCAGGGAAATCAAATACTTGAGCCGGGAGGAATACCAATCGGGTGACTATGAGTGATGAGGAAAAAATAATCGAGCGTTTATTTGATGCTCAAAATCGAAAATCTGTTTTAGCAGCATGTTTGCGCGAATTGCGAAACACGCCCGATGAAAATGTAATTTCACGTTGTTTTTGCGTATTCTCCGCACTTGATTTACTGGCTCAAATGCACACCGGGAAATCGGGCTATAAGCGCAGCGCAAAAAAAACCGTTTTGTTTTATCGGCGCTACATGCAGTTGAATGAATTAAGCGCAGAGTTGCTTTACCAAGTTCGCAATGCCGTAACACACAGTTTTGGAACACACTCTCAAAATTCGGCAACAAAAAGGCAGTATCGCTTTATTTACGATTTAACCGGCGAAAAGCTGTTTGAGCAAAAATCAACTGTAGTTTATCGCGTGAATCGGGCACAATTAGAGCATCGTTTTTTTGAGGCCATTCAATCTTACAAGCGTGAATTGCTGAACAGCACCCCGGCTCGCAAGCGCTTTTTTACTGTTTACAGGCGTATTGGCGAAACATTATGATCATACATTTGACACTCATTTTGAGCTTTTCACGGGTAAGCTGTTTATATTTGTAGCTAAATCTTAAATCCGTGGGCAAAAAATTCATTTTGATCATTTTGTTGGCCTCCCTTGCTGTTGTTTTGGGCGTATTTTTTTGGTCAGAACCCCAATTAACTCCGCAAGCGCGACAAAATCACGTAGGTGATGATGAACCGGTGGGGCGGGTGTCTTTGCCCGGCGAAAGCGACGAAGCAATAAAGCAAAATACGAAAAAACCGGCTGATGATAGTTCGGGCTCTGACCAATATCCCAACGGCATAGAGTTGAAAAACGATACCTCGTTGATTGATTCGGCTGCTTTAGAATTTGAGGAGGCAGACACCCTTGAAACAGATACGCCGTTGACTTATGAGTCCGCCGCAACTCAATTGCCCGATACAACAACCGCCGCACCGGCTGAGGAGGGTGAGGTTGTGAAAAGTCAAGAGGAAGTGGATGAAACCGAGTTGACGGGAAGGGTTAAATTAGCGGTGCATATTTTTGATCCCGATGTTGAGCAAGATTCAATAACTCGTGAATTGCTGGAGAAGCAAAGCGAAATTAAAGAAAGCGATGAAAAAATGTATACCGTAGAGTTTTGGCAAACGCCCTTTAATACGGCGGGTTATAAAATGGGTAACTTAAAATTGTTGATGTACGGTGTAGATTATGACCAAGACGGAGCCCTGTATCAATATCAAGATACATTTTACTTGCGCAATTTCAATAATTTTTATCAACTTCGCCCCTCGTTTAAAATGCTGCCGTTAAAAACGGTGGATAGTACACATGTGCTTTTTGAGCAATTGAAAAACAACGAGTAGTGAGTCATATCTTTTACAAGTACCAAGGCACCGGCAACGATTTTATAATCGTGGACGATCGCCAAAATGAATTCCCGCGTGAAAACACAAGTTTCATTCAACAGTTGTGCACCCGCCGTTTCGGCATTGGTGCAGATGGTCTTATGCTGCTGGGAAACAAAACGGGTTACGATTTTGAAATGGTGTATTACAACAGTGACGGCAAGCGCAGCAGCATGTGCGGTAACGGGGCCCGATGTTTGGCACACTTTGCGCAATTTAAGGGAGCTGCAGCGGGCAAAATGAGGTTTCTCGCCCCCGATGGTGAACATGCTGCTGAAGTTCACGACGGCGAGATTCATTTATCAATGAATGATGTGAGAGAAATTGAGCAGCGCGGCAATGATTTTGTTTTGGACACGGGCTCTCCTCATTACATCAGATTTGCGGGTGGTGAGCTTACCGATGAATTGCTCATGAATGTAACAAACGAAATTCGGTATGGAGCGGAGTTTTTACAAGACGGCATTAACGTGAATATTGTAGCTGAGAGAGAAAATCATGTAGAGATGCGTACTTTTGAGCGCGGCGTTGAAGATGAAACCTTTTCTTGTGGAACGGGTGTTACAGCCGCTGCCATTGCCGCTGCTTTAAAACAGAAAAAAACGGGTTTTGTACAAATGGCGGTGAAAACACGCGGCGGCAATTTACGGGTAGATTTTAATTTTGACGGGCGCGCGGCAACAAACATACTGCTTTGCGGTCTGGCTGTTCAAGTGTTTAAAGGTGAGTTACCACATGCTTAAAGGAGAAAAAGTACTATTGAGATCTGTAGAACCCGAGGATGCCGATTTGATTTTTGAATGGGAAAACAATAGAGATATTTGGCAAGTGAGCAATACGGTGAAGCCGTTTTCAAAGGCGATGATTAGGGCTTATGCAACCTCAGATCAAGATGTTTATGCTCAGCGCCAATTGCGCTTAATGATTGAGCTTGACGGAACCCGAAATGCTATTGGCTGTGTGGATTTGTTCAATTTTGATCCTACTCACGACAGGGCGGGTATCGGTATTTTAATAGCCGATGAAAAATACCGCAATAAGGGGTTGGCTTCTGAAACAATCGGTTTAATGATTGATTACGCTTTTCATACACTAAACTTGCATCAGCTTTATTGCGCCGTGCTTACCGATAACAAAGACAGTTTAAAGCTGTTTCAAAAGCATGGTTTTGAAGTTACCGGTGAAAAACAGGATTGGGTGAAGCAGGGCACGGGGTTTAAAAATGAATTTACGATGCAACTCATCAATAAGTAGTTTTACACATTTTGGTTCTGAATAGTAGATATGGCGAGGAAAAAGAAAAAATCAAGTAAGCTAACACGTATCATTGTTTTCATGTTTCTCTCGGCGTTTTTAGCGGTGAGTTATGTGGGGTATCGTTATTTTACCTACGTGAAAGAGTCAAATACCCAAGCCGTAAACGGTGATTTCACTTACATTTACATTGGTACGGATGCCGACTTTGAAGCGGTTTTGGAAGAGCTTCGCCAAAAGGAGGTGCTGATTCATGAGGAGTCTTTTCAATGGGTGGCCGAGCAAAAAGAATATCCGGATTTTATTAAGCCGGGCAAGTATAAAATTGAGAGCGGACTCAGCAATAATGATTTGGTAAATAAGTTGAAAGGCGGAAATCAAGAACCCGTACAGGTTACTTTAGACCATGTAAAAACGCTTCCCGAATTGGCGGCCAAGGCCGGGGCTCAAATTGAGGCAGACTCGGCACGTTTAATTGCCTACATGACCCGTCCCGAAGTTATTGCGCATTTTGGCTTTGCCCCGGAAACGTTTGTGAGTATGTTTATTCCCGATACGTATGAAATGTATTGGACCATAACGGAGGAGGAGTTTGTGAAACGCATGGCGCGTGAGTTTAAGGTTTTTTGGACGGCTGACCGGAAAGCCAAAGCGGCAAACCTGGGGTTGAGCCAAAGTGAGGTGGCTGCATTGGCAAGCATCGTTCAAGAGGAAACGCGACAACCTGATGAGATGCCTAAAGTGGCGCGCCTGTATTTAAACAGGCTCAAGCGCGGCATGAAGTTGCAGGCGGATCCTACTGTGAAGTTTGCTGTAGGTGACCCCGGTTTGAGGCGCATTTACTTTAAGCATTTGAAAAAAGAGTCGCCTTATAATACGTACCTGTACAAAGGGCTGCCGCCCGGACCTATCGGCCTGGCAGAGAAGCGCGCTTTGGAAGCGGTGTTGAATGCACCCGCACACGATTATGTGTTTATGTGTGCCAAACCCGATTACTCGGGCTACCACAATTTTTCTAAATCCTTAGCTCAACACAATCGTTACCGCCGGCAATATATTAACTTTTTGCGCAAGGAAGGTGTGAGGTAGTCGGTAACTTGGTTCTGACCAAAAATAATGAGCTACCGATCTTCGACGGCACTAACCACCTCCTCAATATCTATTTGGTCCATACCCGTAAAATTTTTCTTGTACCACTTGTTGTCGCCTAACTTGGAGTAGGGTCGGTTTTTTATGCCGCGGGGTTCAATAATTTGAGAGCCTGCACCCGGCATATACGGGTACATTCCAAAGCCCGGGACGGTGGCGCCCCAAAGCGAAACCACCTTCTTTTTTAAGGCGGCCGCAATGTGCATCAGTCCGGTGTCGTGGGTAATGACGCATTGTGCGTGTTGTACAAGTGCTGCCGATTCATTGAGACTGAATTTTCCGCAGGCATTATACACGCGATCGCCGGTTTGACTTACAATTTCATTTCCGCGTTGCGCATCATCAGGGCCGCCGGCCAAAACAACGGGTGATTGGAGTTTTTTACACAGGTCAATGATTTTATCAACGGGTAATATTTTCCCGGGGTGCTGCCCGCCGATGGCGTATAAAACGTATGTTTTTTTGAAATCGCGGGGTAGTTTATGGAGCGCCTTTTCTGCCTCGGGCGGAATAAAATAGTCTAAACCCGCACCGTCGTTTTTAATGTTGAACGCTTGGGTGGTTTGCATGTAGCGATCTACAATGTGCTTGCGCGGCATTTTGTTGAGGTTGAAGTTGACCCAAAGCCATTTTTCAAAGTTGGCCTTGTGAAAAGAAAATGATAACGTTTTAAGTGCACGTTTGACTTGTCCCGAGCGCAGGTTTTTGTGCAAATCAAATATATAGTCGTACCCTTCATTTTGGAGTTGGGGAATCACTTCACTTGTTTTGCTTTGGATGGTGTAAAGCCGATTGATGTACGGGTTGTTTTCTAAAACAGGGTGAAAGCTTTTTTTGGTAAGGTAGTGAACCTCGTTATCTCCGTGATTCAGTTGTTTTTTGAGGCATCGAATTACGGGTGTTGTAAGCACAATATCGCCAATTGAGCTAAACCTGATGATGAGTATTTTCACGGGATTACGCATGGTGTTAGTCCACTTTTACGCCGTTTTTATAGCGGGCTTCAACCACTACATTCCCGCGTTTATCGTATTGTTTGAATGTACCGTGCAGCCTGCCGTTTTTGTATTCGCGCTCGCTTCGCAGCTGCATGCCTTGGTGCCATGATTTTGAAGTACCGTGCAAGCGGTTTTTTTTGTATTCTTCCTCGCGTTGTTTTTGCCCGGTTTTGTAATTGAAAATCCAAGTGCCCGTTTTGAGACCTTCATCATAGCAGCCGTCACTGTATAAAATGCCGGTAGGATTATAAACTTGGCGGCATCCGTGTTTAAGGCCGTTTTGGTATGCGCCTTTTTCGCGCAATTTTCCGTTCTCGTAATAATACTCCCATTCGCCGGTTTTGAGGCCGTGATCCATTTGTCCTGTATAGCGTATTTGACCGCTTTGATACCACGATTTCCAATCGCCGTGCATCTTTCCGGCTTCAAATTCTCCTTTGCTTTCGAGTTTCCCATTTTTGTGGTACGCTTTCCAAAGGCCGGTTTCAAGCCCTTCATTAAAGGTGCCCTCCGTCCAAACTTGGCCGTTGGTATAATAGGTTTTCCAATCACCGTGTTTTTCGCCTTTTCTGAATTCGCCTTTTGATTGCAATTGACCGTCTTCGTAATACATTTCCCAAAAGCCGTGTTTTTCATTATTGAGGTAATCGCCGGTTTCGTCGAGTTTTCCGTTGGGGTAATACACTTTCCAGTTTTTGCTTTGGAGGTCGTTTTCGTAATATCCCGTTTGCGCTTTTTGCCCGTCATTATAAAACCACTCCCACTTTCCGTTTCGCATATCATTATGATACGGCCCGTTTTTATCCACTTGTCCGTTGGGGAAATAGGCGGTGTATTCACCCTCTTTTCGGTTCTGATTATAATGAATAACTTGATGGGTATCGCCTTGGGGATAGTAATGAATCCATTGGTTGGATTTTTTACCGTTTTTATAAAAAGCATCAATGGCTTTTTCGCCGGTTTCAAAAAAGTACGCGGCCTCACCGTTTCGCCGGCCGTTTTTGATGCGTGCTCTTTCTTTCAGCTTTCCGTTATCATGAAAATACTTTATGGTGCCCTCGCCGTTTTCAACCCACACTTCACCTTTGGGACTCACGAGTTTCTCAAGTCTGATTAATCCGGAGTCGGCTTGCTCTACTTTGCGTAAATCGCCGTTTTCATAATAATACTTCCAAGTGCCGTGTCTCAAGTTGTACACATATTGACCTTCCTCTTTGAGGTTGCCGTTTTTGTACCAAGCTTTGTAAATACTGTCCCGACGGTCATAATCGAAAAAGCCCAAAAACTCCCGGTTTCCGTTTTCATAATATGTGGCATTTTTGCCGTGTCTGTAACCTTTTACAAATTCCGCATATTCCTTGAGCTGTCCGTTTTTGTACCAAAACTGCCAAGTGCCGTGCTCATTTCCGTTTTTGTATTTCCCTTCGCTGCGTTTGTGTTTTTCATTTTTATCGTAATAATCAACATAGTCTTGCTCAGTTTGGGCTCTAAGTGAGTTGCTTTTGGTCAGAACCGTACCCAAGCTCAGCAAAAATAACAGTATGCCCGGTAGAAATGTACGTAAAGAATAATGAAGCGTCATAATGGTTTGTATTATTCAAATTCAAAATCAGATGCAAAAGTCAATCATTTGAGTGAGAAAACGAATGGGATTGATTTGGATTGTGGATGTTGAAGAATAACGAAATATTTCACAAAACAATTTTGACTATATACTATTTTATTTGCGCTTTAATGTTTTAATTTTAAAAATTAAATTATAAAATTTACCTAATGAGTTGTACGTGTTGGTTTTTAGTAAATTAATTATTGGGGTCCTTTAAAAAAAACATGAGAAAAATTTGGAGTGTTGTATTGATTTTTTTCTATGTTTGTCATTCAATCAAAAAATCGGGGGGTTCTTTAATTGCTTCTTGAAAAACGTAATAGACTCTTTGTAAGAATGTTGCGTTGTTGTGTGTTTTTAATATTGAAAAACACACACTTTAAATTTATATAACAATGACAGCTACTCTATTTGCTTTGGAGATATTACTTAATCAATATGGGTTACCGCCATAATGATGTCGTGTTTATTCGTTAACTATTAATTTTTCAATTCTTTTAAACTATTTATTATGAGAAACAAAAACAAATTTCAAGATTGGATGAAAACGGCTTCACTGTTTGCTGTCTTTATCCTGCTTTCATTGGGCAATTTGACAGCCCAATGCATTAACAACTCATCATATGGGGGGGGTACCCTTAATAATACAATGACTACTCCCACTACTTACAGTTTTGGTAATTGGGCAACAGAGTATGCTCCAACAACGGTTGCCGATGCGGGACAGTATCAAATCGGGTCTACGATTGCCTCTGATTATTTAACGGTAACAGATGATAACAATGTTGTGGTTACACACGGAGCCCAACCGTTAAATGTCACTTTTACCACAACGGGAAATTACAGAGTACACATTAACACGGATGCATTATGTGGAACCAACACTGCCTCACGGAGTTTAACGGCTGAGTTTTTAAGTCCTCCGGGGTGTATTATGACAAGTCCTTATGGTTCGGCTACGTTGTCATCATCTTCCACAAGTCCTGTAAATATTACGACTTGCCAATTTGCTTCAGAATATGCGACTCTTACTATACAAGATGCGGGGCAGTATGAGTTTACATCATCGGTAGCTACCGATTATATTACGTTCACGGATAACAACGATAACATTATAGCGGCCGGCATTACGCCTTTGCAAGTGAATGTTTCGTCAACCGGCACATATAGGACCCATTATGCCGCTGATGCTTCATGTAATACAGATAATAGTTGTAGAACAACTACGGGTGAATATTTAAGCGGCACAAGCATACCCTGTTTGTCAGCCGCTCCATTTTCAGAAGATTTTAACTCGGGATCGCTTCCGAATTGCTGGACGAATAATTCTTCAAATCCATCCGGCAACGGGTTATGGAAATTCACCGGTACTCCGGGTTACGCGGCAGGAAGTAATGGAAAAACGGCCGGTACGTATGCGTGGACGGATGGTTCAACTCCGGCTACTGCTGACGTAACTTTAACAACACCTTTAATTGATGTTACGGCGTTGAATGTGCCCATGCTTTCTTTTGAGTGGTTCAGTAATAACACCAATAATCCCGGTGATAATACAACCTTGCATATTGAAGTGAACAACGGCTCGGGATGGACGAATGTGGCCTCATTAGCCGGTGATGATCCCAACTGGGTTCAAGAGGATATTATTTTAACCGCCTATGCCAATGACACCATTGAAATTCGATTTATTAATGATCAAACAACTGCAGGAACTGCATTTTACAATGACATTTTATTGGATGACGTTTCAGTTGTAGAAGCTCCTACTTGTTTACCTGTAGATTCGCTGCAAACTGCAAATGTGGGTACGAATTCTTTAGATTTGAGTTGGGTGGATCCCGGTACAGGTTCGGTTTGGGTAGTGGAGTACGGTCCGGCAGGATTTACGCCCGGCACGGGAACTGCGGCCAATACAACTTCATCCCCTTACACGGTTTCCGGTTTGAACCCGGGTACAATTTATGATTTTTACGTACGCGCGGATTGCGGTGGGGGCGACAGTGCAACTAACACAGGTCCTGTTACAGATACCACCTCTTGCGGCGCCGGTTTATCAGGTAACTTTACTATTGATGGTTCTCAGTCTACTGCAGGTACAAACTACAACTCTTTTGCTGATATTGTGAATGAAATGTTGGTTTGTGGTATTAGCGGACCGGTAAACGTAGATGTTCAACCGGGTACTTATAACGAGCAAGTTTATTTAGGCGCTATACCGGGTGCATCTGCTACCAATACGGTAACTTTTAAAGGTGTTGATCCCGCTACAACTATATTGACTTTTGAGCAGAATCAAAGCAATGATCGCTATACGGTTCGTTTTGATGGTTCATCGCATATTACATTTGATAGTTTGACTATCGAAGCTCAAAGCTCAGGAACCTACGGATGGGTTGTTCATATTATGGATAATACATCTGATATTACGCTGAGAAATTGTAACCTTGAAACAGATGCTACATCTACATCTTCATTTGTTGAAGGTGTAATCGTTTCAGGTAGCAACACATCTTATACTACCGGAGCATCCGGGGTATCGAATATTACACTTGAAAACAATCATATTGTTGGTGGATACAATGGTATTCGATTTAACGGTAACTTTGGTAACGAAGTGCAAAATACAACTATTACCGGGAACCACTTGGATAGCCCGTATTATTACGGCATTTACTTGTTACGCAATGACGGAGTAACCATAGCGGATAACTTGGTAGAAGTTCGAAGCACGGGAACAGACTTTAGTTCGGCGATTTATTTCTCGTCTACAGATGATTTCCAAATTACTGGCAATACACTTCGCGGAATGGGACGCAACGGGTTTTACAATACCAATGGCGGAGGTACGTCAACCAACCGCTCGGCGATTGTAAATAATGCCATTGGTGGTGGATTTCGAAGTAATTCGACGCTTACCAGCGGTATTCGTATTTTGAATACTTCATCACAATATATTGATATTGTACACAACAGTATAAATGTCGATCAACCTAGCGGTAGAGCTTTAAACGTTTCCAATACTTCTCCGTCTAATTTGCGTATTTGGAATAATAACTTAGCCCATACACCGGGAAGCGGTTCGGGTTATGCGTTATACGTAAGCAGTACAAATAGTATTGAGGATATAGACTACAATAACTACTACAGCGATGGTAGTAACTTTGTCTATTACGGTAGCGCAAGAGCTGATTTAGCAACATTGCAAGGTGTAAATACTCCTGCAAACAACGATGCTAACTCAGTTTCTGCCGACCCGGTTTTCTTAGCATTTGACAATTTACTTCCATTTAGCAATTTAATCGACGATGAAGGTTTGGGAATACCGCAAATACCTGTTGACATCAATGGTGCCCCGAGAGATCCCAATAACCCGAGTATTGGTGCATATGAGTACACCGCTCCAAACGGAGATGTCAGTTTGGATGAGGTGAATTTGGCAAACAGTGAATGCTTGGGAAGTAATGACAGTATTTATTTTACTGTAACCAATAATTTGGGTTCAACGATTGATTTCAGCAACGATCCGTTGAACTTTACATGGCAAGTGACCGGTCCTGTAAATTCAAACGGCAGCATAACTGTAAACACGGGTAATTTGGCTGTTTCGAATTCTGTTGAATTCGGCGGCGACGGTGTTAATATGTCGTTGCCTGGAACTTACACGGTTTCCCTAGCTTATATTGATACAAATGGAGTAAATGATGTAGCCGTTAATGACACCTTGATTATGTCGGCTACATTAACTGTAGATCCGTTGTTGGCTGTTTCTCCAAAAATAGATACAGTAGTTGTGAGTGGTGACAGCGTTGATTTAACGGCCCAATCCCCGTTTTTCCCCGGTGGCGACTTTTTCTTTACTGAAATTTGTCATTACAACGGCTTCGGTACAGGCGGAAATAGTGCAGCTTGGTTACAAGCTGATGATTATATTGAAATTACAGGTGTTCCGAACAGCGATTTAGCCGGGTTCACTCTAGAGCAATGGTCAACATCAGCCTTGAACGGCACCTATACCTTTCCGCCAGGAACTGTTTTAGGCCCGAATGGAACAGCGGTTTTTGGTGTTGGTCAATTGGGTGGAAGTACTCCAAGTCCTTCGAACTTCTATTACCACGCTAACGGCACATACACGGGAGGTTTTAGTTCCGGCGGGAGTGCAGGTAGAATTTTGTTAGACCCCTCAGGAAATATCGTGGATGCTGTGGGTTATTCAGGTTTCTCGGGATATACATTTCCTGCAGCTTCTAATGTTACTGCAGCAGATTGGTCGGGAAACACCTCCAGCACCAGTGGCACGGCAGGTATGAGATTGGAAGGTGCAGATGTGAACAGTGTTACGAATTGGACTGTGGTGACAGCAGGAAATCCTCAAGATGCCAATGTTGTAAACACTAACGTAACAGTTCCCGCACCGGCAAGCCTTACGGGTTTCACTTGGAATTTCCAATCAAGCGTAATTGATACCAACGTAGAAACAACTGTAGGGCCATTTACGGTTCCCGGTATTTATGAGTACGTAGCAGAATATACAGGAACGCCTTGCGGTACTGTGTATGATACAGCTACAGTTGTAGTTGCATTTACAGAGTTGGATGTGGTAGCAGCCAACGATCCTTCATGTAACCAAGGAACAGATGGCAGTATAGAAGTGACTTCATTGGGCGGTCAAGCGCCATTTACCTATTCATGGAGTGATGATCCGCTTCGAACAGGTAATTTAGCAACCGGATTGGCGGCAGGTTCTTACACTGTAATTGTAACAGACGCCAATAATGTATCAGATACAGGTACAGTTACTTTAACCAACCCTGCGCAATTTCC
The DNA here is from genome assembly GCA_913056155.1 of uncultured Cryomorphaceae bacterium. Classification (GTDB taxonomy): domain Bacteria; phylum Bacteroidota; class Bacteroidia; order Flavobacteriales_G; family Salibacteraceae; genus Salibacter. Next base: position 47,772 of record CAJXMT010000001.1, on the reverse strand, counting down.
ACTTTCGTTTACTATGACACCTTCGTCATGCGGAAACAATGATGGTGAGCTATCGGTAACTGCAACGGGAGGTGTATCACCTTACAGTTATGCATGGTCAAGCGGCGGCAGTGCTGCCACAGAAAGCGGTTTAGCCGGCGGAACATCATATACTGTTACCGTAACAGACGGCAATGGTTGTGTGAGTATTGACTCGGCTAACGTTTCAGATGCCGGCGCACCTTCCTTATCATTCAACATTATTAATGATATTGATTGTGCTGAGGATACAGATGGCGAAGTTCAGGTTTCGGTATCGGGCGGCGCAATGCCATACTCTTACAACTGGTCAAACAGTACTACCGCTTCCACTTTGAGTAGTGTATCGGGCGGTAATTATTCCGTAACCGTAACAGATTCATTGGGCTGTTCAATTGTAGGTACCGTTTCATTAAATGATCCCGATACATTGGAGATCACTTCGGCTACAGTTAATGATGTAACCTGTAACGGCGCGGCCAACGGATCTATTCAAGTTTCGGTAGCCGGCGGCACATTGCCCTACAGCTATAACTGGAGCAACAACTCGAACTCACCTTCGATTTCGGGCTTAGCACCCGGTTCTTACAGCGGTACGGTAACTGATGCGAATGGCTGTCAAGTAGTGGGCGGCCCTGTAACGGTTTCACAACCTGCAGCACCGCTTACTGCCTCAGTTACAAGCACAACAAATGTAAGCTGTAACGGCGGTAATGACGGTGAAGGAACAGTTGCAGCCGCAGGCGGTACAGCTCCTTACACTTATACTTGGAGTAATGCAGGTACGGGCGCAACTCAAACCGGCTTGAGTGCAGGTAGTTACATTGTTACGATTACAGATGATAACAACTGTCAAACGCTTCAAAGTGTAAACATCAGTCAGCCTTCAGCTTTACAATCAGTGATATTATCGTCTCAAGATGTGAGCTGTAACGGCGGCAGTGACGGAACAGCCACAGCAGTTGCACAAGGCGGAACGTCGCCTTATACTTATGCATGGAGTAACGCCTCAACGGGCGCTATGGCGATGGGTCTTTCACAAGGTTCTTACGATGTCACCGTAACAGATGACAACGGCTGTACCTCAATATCGTCAGTAGTGATTGGTGAGCCTTCAGCGTTGACAGCTTCCATCAGCAACACCACAGATGTGACCTGCTTTGGAGCGAACAACGGAACGGCAACCGTAACTGCAGCAGGCGGCACACCCGGATACACGTACGCATGGAGTAATAACCAAGGAAACCCCACAGCTACCGGCTTGGGAGCGGGAAGTTACGATGTAACAGTAACCGATGCCAACGGATGTAACACGATAGTAAGTACTACTATTACCGAGCCTACAGCATTGAGCGCTTCATTGAGTGCTACCCACGTAGGCTGCAACGGTGGTTCTGACGGAGAGCTTGAAGCAGTGGTAAGCGGCGGCACAAGCCCTTACAGCTACAATTGGAGTAACGGCGATACCAATGCCACAGCAGACAGCCTAACGGCCGGCTTGTACTTGGTAACCGTATCGGACGCCAACGGCTGTAACACCATCTTGAGCAACTTCGTGAATGAGCCTTCGGCTTTGACAACATCGCTCAGCATTACCTCTGAAATCACCTGTAACGGTGAAACAGACGGCGAAGTAATGGTGAATGTTCAAGGCGGCACAAGCCCTTACAGCTTCGCATGGAGCAACAGCGACTCAACCATGAACGCTTCAAACTTGGGAGCGGGCATGGTACATGTAACCGTAACAGACGCAAACGGCTGTATGATTGAGGACAGTGTTTCACTTTCAGAGCCTGACGTACTTGCGGTAAGCATTGAGAATGATGAAGATGCGACATGCTTCGGCTATGCGAACGGTAGCGGAGAAGCGGTAGTTCAAGGCGGCACGATGCCTTACAGCTACAGCTGGACAAGCGGAACGCAAACTGCTACGGCGAACAACTTGCCTGCGGGAATCAATGAAATCACTGTTACGGATGCCAACGGATGTATGGCAACGGGCACTGTTGAAATTGAAGAGCCTGCGCAAATTGACACTTCATTAGTGGTAGAAAACAACGGAGCGTTAATTGCGAATGCAGCGGGCAGCGATGTTACCTATCAGTGGTGGGATTGTGAGGCCGAGGAGATTGTAGCCGGCGCAAGCGGCCAATACTTCGAGCCTGCCGCCAATGGTGACTTTGCGTTGATCATCAACGTGGCGGGATGTCAAGACACCTCAGATTGCTTTGCTTTGACACGTGTGAGCGTTGCAGACTTGGCGGGTGGAACAAACACCTTTGAGGTATATCCCAACCCGAACCGCGGTCAGTTTAACGTACGCATCACCGGCAACAGCGAAGAGCCTGTACAATTAGATGTGATGGACATGCAAGGCAAGCAATTGTTGAGTAAGAACATCGGTCGATTGAGCGGTGAGCTGGTAGAAGAGTTGAACATCAACTTAGCGGCGGGCGTTTACTTTGTAAAAGTCATCCGCGACGGAGAGATGTCAATCAAACGAGTAGTGGTTCAATAACCGCGAAAGATTAGTTTTTCATAGTAAAGCCGTCCCCAACGAGTTGGGGACGGCTTTTTTTATGGTGTATTTTGAAGGAGATAAAAAGTCACACTGATGAAAAAATAAAAGAATGCGATTGTTTTTGAAGTAATTTATTAGATTTGCAAATGTTTAATTGCAGTTTATGCGGCTTTGCAACTGTAAAGTGTATGATAAAATTACTTGGAATTAAAATGTCTTTATTTTGTGTTATTTGTAATTTTGGCTAATGTCAAAATGCAGGCAACATAGTTTTGAATTATTACGTCTTAAAATTGGCGACAATTGACAGTGTATTTAAATATTAAACTATGAAAAAAGCTTTACCAATTATCTTATTGTCTTTTCTATGTGCCTCCGGAATGGTCACGGCTCAATCTAACGATGCCGGAATAGCGAGTATCGATTCTCCGGCTCCGCCTGATGATTGCGAATCAGATGATGTTTATGTTACCGTAGTAAATGCAGCCTCAAGTGCTTTGACCAATGTAACAATTAACTGGAGAGTAAATGGCCAAGTGCAATCTCCCGTGAATTGGTCGGGATTCATAAACTCGAACAGCAACTCGCCTCAGCCCATATTTGTGGGGAACTATAACTTCAATCCCGGAGATGAATTGTTGGTTTGGACAACAAATCCGAGCGGAAGTAATGATGCCAATACCTCTAATGACTCCCTTCGATATGAAATACCTATTTTTCAAAAAGCAAATTTGCCTAACAGAAGGCTGCTCTGTGAGGATGGAAGCTTAATTATTGATACTGAAGTTACTTTTGCCAGACACACTTGGAATACAGGTGCTTCAACCTCTGCAATTACGGTTACAAGTGCCGGTCAATACCGGGTGACAACTGAAGATGTGGTGACGGGTTGTGAGCAAAACTATACGGTGTTTGTCGCGGCTGAAAACCCTGTACGACTTCCAAATAATCCGCTGGAGGGTTGTGACGGTGATGACGTTAATTTAAGTACAAATTTGAATTTAGGAACTTTCAATTGGAGTACCGGAGAATCCTCAAACACGATTGATGTTCAATCGTCAGGTAAATACTGGGTTGAAGTTACAGATACATCAGGTACTTGTACTTCATCTGACACAGTTGAGGTTGATTTTTTATTCCCGGTAACTGCGGGTTTTACGGGCTCTATTGGTTATTTGACTGTTGCTTTTCAAAATCAATCAACAGAAGCGACCGATTATTTTTGGGATTTTGGTGATAATGCTACATCTCAAGATGTAAATCCGTCTCGTCGATATGCAACTGATGGAACTTATACGATTACATTAATTGCGGAAAATAATTGCTTTTCAGATACTGCAACGCAAGAATTTACGGTAGATCGTGAAAATAGTACATCTGTTGAGGAATCAAGCGCGGGCGGGCGCGGCATAAATGTCTTTCCAAATCCGGCTAATGATGTATTGCATGTGAGCTTTGCAAAAAGATTTTTAGAAGCTGAGGCTTTCGTTATTCAGCTTTTTGATTTGCAAGGCAGAAAAATATTCGAAAACAAATTAAACAGCTCGGTTGAAACATGGACTATTGATATTTCTGATCAACCGAGCGGAGTCTATCTTTTGAATGTCGTTTCAAAAACGAATCAAAAAGAAGTAATGCAGACTAGAAAAATCACGCTAAAATAAGTTATTATGATAAAAAGAGTTACGCAAATCTTACCGGCAATTCTAACTTCTCTAGGGTTGCTTTTCGCTTACGGCGCATCAGCCCAAGTGTTATTCCCCTGCGATACTGCAAGTGCCTTAAAGCCTTTCGCAGAAGACTGGTCCGGCGGCGTAGGCGGCTGGACAGGTATTGCTAATACTGCTTTTGGCACAAGCGGTCAATGGAATCTGAACACGGGAACTACCACCTCTTCTAATACCGGTCCCTCAGGAGCACATGTTGGAAATCAATATGTGTACTTTGAAACATCAGGAGGATCAAATACCAACGAGATGATTTCTCCCCAAATTGATTTGAGTAATGTGGGTGGTTTTGCCATGGTTACATTTTGGTTGCACGCTTATGGAACCGATATGGCAGGAAATACCTTGGACGTTGAAGTTTCAACGAGTCCTACAGGACCTTGGACAAATGTGTATAGCAGAAGTTTTACATCACAAATACAAACAAGTTCAAATGCCCCTTACGTTCAAGACACAGCGGATTTGAGTAACTTTGCTACACAGCAAATCTATCTCAAATTCAAGTATTCGAGAACCGGATCTTTTCGCGGAGATTTGGCCGTGGATTTAATTGAAGTCTTCGGCTGCGCTCCGGATGATGCGGGTGTGGCGGAAATTGTGAAGCCGGGAATTCCGGAATGTTTAAGTGAGGATTTGGAAGTGAAAATAACAACCATCAGTCCTGATCCCGTTACCAATGTGCGAATCGAGTGGAGCGTGAACGGAGTTAACCAATTACCCTTGGTATGGAACGGATTTTTACCTCCCTTTTCAACCTCTCCCGCAATTTATGTAGGTAATTTTCCTTTCGCTCAAGGTGATGTGATAAAAGTGTGGACAGCCAATCCCAACGGAGTTCCTGATATTTTTAATCTCAATGACACCGCGACTTTTACCATACCAACATTTACCACATCCAATATGGCTACAGAAGAGCTGATTTGTCCGGGTGAAACCAAAACCTTATCAACCGGAGTCGGCTTTGCAGCACACCAGTGGAGTACCGGGGCAGGTCTACCCCAAATTACCGTGAATCAAGGAGGTATATATGAGGTTACAATCACCGATAATAACACCGGCTGTCAACATGAATATGAAATTAATGTAGTCGAAGATACTCCTGTAGATTTACCCGATACAACTGTTTGGGGTTGTGCAATTGACGGCGGCGTCACGTTACAGGGTAATAAACCAAGAGCGAATTACCTTTGGAGTAACGGTTCTCAAGGTACAAGAATTACAGTTACTCAATCCGGAACATACTGGGTGCAAGCTACAGATCCCACACAAACGTGTTTATCTTCCGATTCGGTAGATGTTGAAATTTATGAATTACCCAATCCCTCGTTTACGCAAAACAGAGATTATCTTTCATTAATTTTTACCAACAATACGCAAGATGCTACTTCGTATCTGTGGGACTTTGGTGACGGCCAAACTTCTACTGATTTTGAACCCACGCACCTTTACGTTCAACCGGGAAATTATACGGTGCGATTAACCGCCTTCAATTTATGCGGTCAACGCTCTACCGATGAACTAATAGGTGTGGATCCCGTTTCATCAGGAAAAATTCAAAACCCATCCGGGTTGTCTATTTACCCTAATCCGAACTCAGGTCGATTTAACGTTGATTTTAAAACCGACAATTTGCAAGATGTAAAATTGCAGGTGATGGATATTCAAGGTCGAGTGATACAAACCGAGCAACTCGGTGAAGTAACCGGCAATTATGTCCACCCTGTTGAATTAAACGGTATAGCCTCGGGAGTGTATTTAGTGAAAATCACTGCGGGCTCTCATGTTATTTCCGTAGAGCGCATCACCATCAATTAAATTTGATAAAAACCAGCATCGAAAGCCTGAATCAATTGATTCGGGCTTTTTTAATTTTTGCCGGCACGTACCTATTCCTCTTCGGGGATAAATTACCTTTGTCACATGAATGTGAGAGCTGCTGTACCCAATTCGTTTACCATAGGTAATTTACTTTGCGGGTGCTTGGGTATCATAGCTTGCTTTGAAGGAGCTATGTTGCTCGCCTCTGTTTTTGTTGTGATTGCCGGGGCACTTGATTTTTTCGATGGATTTGCCGCGCGATTGCTTCATGTCAGCGGAGAGCTCGGGAAGCAACTCGATTCATTGGCCGATGCGGTCACATTTGGTGTACTTCCCGGTATTATGCTCTTTCAATGGATATCAATAGGGCTGGGCGACTACTACACACCATTCTTTGAAAGGCCTTTTTCAAACCAATTATTGGCGTGTTGCGGATTACTCGTCACCCTTTTTTCTGTACTCCGGCTGGCTATTTTTAATATAGACACCAAACAAACCGATAATTTTATTGGAGTACCCACACCGGCAAATGCGTTTTTCATCGCCTCTTTTCCATTAATCATGCAATGGCAACTCAACGTAAATTTTTATAACCCTGTTGATGACTTGGAAACGCTGAGTCTTATTATCAGGATGCATTTATTGGGACCCTACGAGTTTTGGCTGCTTACTACACTATGGAACCCCGTGTTTCATATAACGGTTTCATTCATTTCAGCATTTTTATTGGTAGCGCCGATCCCTTTACTTAATTTTAAATTCAAAAATTTCAACTTGATCCAGAATAAGGAGCGCTTTGGATTCATACTTATGCTGTTGCTTATCAGTATTTTTGTGTTCATTCCGTATCTTCCTGCTTTACGTCAATTCAATTTCCCTTTTTTGGATTATTCAGTAGTGCCGATAATTATACTTTTGTACATACTTTATTCATTCGTATTATTCATATTTAAACGATTCAAGTAATGGAATTTAAAGCATTAATAAGCATATTACCGCATGAAGTATTGTTGGATCCGCAAGGCAAGGCCGTAACGGAGGGGCTTAAAAACCTCGGCATTACTAATGTCGATGGAGTACGAGTTGGTAAGCGTATCACCATGAACATCACTGCGGGAACGCGTGAACAAGCAGAGCAAGTAACGCGTGAAGCTTGTGAAAAGCTGTTGGCAAACAAAATTATGGAATACTTTGAGTTTGAAGTTGAAGAAATGCAAAACGCATAATTTTTTTGGTCAGAACCCCAATCCAAAAGCAAAACACCCTTTTCCCCGCACCGTAAGTGCAACTTGATAATGGAAAAAGTACTATTCGATAGAGCCTCAATTTTAATCAAACTCACCACAGAGACTGAGCCGGTGGGTCTTTCTGAGCTTATCAAAGATACTATGCTGGGAACAAAGGGCTTAAAGTACACTCACGGTAGAGTAGACGATCGCCTGGGGTACTTGCACCGGCCTTATCACCTTTGGATATCGCGCAAAAACAAAATTATCGCGAATGTAACCTTCGGCGGGTATGAAACAATGATGGCTTTTGGCCGGTGCAATGCCTATTATGTAAGATACTTCGCTTTTAGGAGTGATTATAAAACATCAGAAGATCAAAATCGAGAGACTAAAGGCAACAGCATAGTAAAAAAATTAATAAGTCGTATTATGGCCGGTCATCCCGCCTCTAACGGTGTGGGTTATGGTGAAAACATTCAAGACCCCGCAATAAGTTTCGCTTACATCGAGCCCGATAACATGAGGAGTTTACACCATGCCCTAGGGTTTAGTTTTCAAATTATGCGGTTGTTTCAAACCTTGCCCTTTACGCGATTGAAACCGCGAAAAAAAGTTGAGTTTTCAAAGGTGTGTGAGGATGAAAAAGAAAGCATAAGGAAGCTGCTCAACAAGCATTACGCAAATCACAACGCACTACAATTTCATTATTTATTTCATCATGATAATTTCTTCACCGTAAAAGGAGATAACGGTGAAATTATAGCAGCCTGCCAAGTAAACGATTGTATGTTTCATATTGAGAACACGGGAAGTAAAGTGTTTAATAACGTAGTGAAAGTTCTAGAATCGACGGGTTTATCGAGTAAAATTCTGGATGTGAAAAACTTGCGTTTCATCAGTTTTGATCACTTGTATTGTTTGCCGGGAAAAGAGCATGTGTTAATTAACTTGTTTGAATCACTTTTAAATGAGTTTCAGCTTAAACTGGCTTTGATGTGGTTTGACACGGAGTCACCTTATTACAAAATGCTGATGCAAACAGGAGACCTAGGCTGGATCAAAAGGTTTTATAGTCCCTCACCAAACGCGGTTGTGGTAAACAACCTAAACCTTACCGACGAACAATACGAACAAATTAAGGAAAAGCCTTGGTTTATATCTTCCTTTGATGTAACCTGAAAAAACAAGGAGTGAAGCTCTTTTACATTTTGCCTGATACTCGGCTTTTCGTCTCGGCGGCCAAGTCATAATCCGGCTTCATTTTAAGCGCTTTATTAATGTCAGCAATGGCGCGCTGTAAATCACCTTGCCTTTCATAAGCAAGTCCCCTGTTCAAGTATGCTTTATAACTTGAAGGATTTATTTCTACAACGCGTGTAAACATCATTTGTGCACTGTCATACACATCCAAATACTCCAAGTAAATATAGCCCTTATTGAAATAGGCATTATAAAAATTGGGGTTGTGCCGCAAAATAGCATCATAGCTTTTAAGTGCTTCCCGGTATTCGCCTTTAGATTCTTGCAAAAAATAAGCCTTGTTGTAGTGCCCTTCGTATTTCGTAGAATCTATACGTATGGCATTGTCGTAGTAATAAGCCGTATGCTCGTGGTTAGCCAAAGAGTGCAGTAAACCTAATTGAATCCAAGCATTGTAATAATCGTTGTCCTGTTCAACTGCGGTTCTGAAAGAGGAAACAGCAAGTTTGAGCTTCTCTTGCTCTTTGTAAGCCATACCTTTGAGGAAATAGCATTCCGCGTCGCGTTCATTTTGTGCCAGTGCTTTATTAACTGACTTAAATGTATTTTCGTAATCTTTCAATAAAAAATAAATCCATGCTTTTCGCTTGTTGGCTTTCATATGGTTTTCATCTATATTCAAAGCACGTTCAGCTGCAGATCTTGATTCATTTATATTTTTCAATTTATAGTGTAAATCAGCCATAAAAGCAAAAAGATCCGCATTGGCACTGTCAATTTTCTCAACCTGATATAATGTGTTTAGTGCATCATTGTAATTGCGTCGAGCCTCTAAATAGCGAGCCTTTTTAAAGTACAATCCGGCATCATCAGGACTTTTTTGAATTAACTCATTGTAAAAAACTACGGAATCAACACCGGTTTTCATGGGTTCTTCAGTTAACTCTTGAGAATCGGACGATGCATTCCTCGTGTTTTCACCACACGCGTAAATGCCTATTAAGGCGACAAAAATGAAAAGGTTGTACTTCATAATAAATGGGCTTTGTAAAAAAAATACAGGCCGCCAAAAGGCAGCCTGTTTAAGTGGTTACAAAATTAGTCAAGTCGAGATTAATGTCAACTCGCAATTTTAATTCTCATTTGCAGGTTCCGCTGCTTCTTTAGCGTCAGGGGATAAGCTGTCTTTAATTTTATTTTCCAATTCGTCCATTAAATCGGGGTTATCTTCAAGTAATTGCTTCACCGCATCGCGGCCTTGTCCCAACTTTGTATCTCCGTATGAAAACCAAGAACCGCTTTTTTTGATGATATTCATCTCCACGCCCATGTCAATAATTTCGCCTTCTTTCGAAATTCCTTTACCGTACATAATATCGAATTGAGCTTTTTTGAACGGCGGTGCTACTTTATTTTTAATGACTTTTACTTTTGTGGTATTACCCAACACTTCATCACCTGATTTTAATTGCCCGGCACGTCGAATATCCAACCTTACTGAGGAGTAAAATTTGAGTGCATTACCGCCTGTGGTAGTCTCGGGATTCCCGAACATAACGCCTATTTTTTCCCTTAACTGGTTAATGAAAATGGCAGTGCAATGCGTTCGGCTAACCGTTCCCGTCAACTTACGTAAAGCTTGAGACATAAGGCGAGCTTGCAAGCCCATTTTAGAGTCGCCCATTTCACCCTCAATTTCTGCCTTGGGTGTTAAAGCAGCTACAGAGTCAATTACTATTAAATCGATAGCCCCCGATCGAATTAAATTTTCAGTGATTTCAAGTGCTTGCTCTCCGTTATCGGGTTGTGAAATAAGTAAATTCTCCGTGTCAACACCCAATGCATCGGCGTAAGAACGGTCAAAGGCGTGCTCAGCATCAATAAATGCGGCAATTCCACCTTGTTTTTGAACTTCTGCAATAGCGTGAATGGCCACCGTGGTTTTTCCCGATGACTCAGGACCGTATATTTCAACTATTCGCCCGCGGGGAAAGCCGCCCACACCAAGTGCTAAATCCAAAGTGAGCGAGCCCGTGGGAATGGCTTCTACATCTTCTATTACTTGATCGCCCAATTTCATAATGGAACCTTTACCGTATGTTTTTTCCATACGATCCATTGTCATCTGCAGGGCTTTTAATTTTTCTTTTGCTACGTCTTTTGCCATATCGTTGTTATTTTAGTTTTTTGTGCGGCTGCAAAGGTGAAGTGCGCCAACATAATGTATTTACGGTGGAAAACAAATCAGTATTTTTCTAATATTTGCTCGGCGTGTTCTTTCGTTTTGACCTTTTTAAAAACGTTTTCTATTTTACCTTTTTCGTCAATAACAAAGGTTGTGCGGTGAATACCGTCATTGGTTTTACCCATAAATGTTTTAGGTCCCCAAACCCCGTAGGCTTTTATGACCTCTTTTTCCGTATCGGCTAAAAGCGGGAAGTTCAAATCATATTTTTCGGCGAATTTAGCGTGTTTTTTTTCATCATCTGCTGATACGCCTATGATTTCAAAACCCTTTTCCTTCAATACATCATTGTGATCGCGCAAATTGCAGGCTTCTTTTGTGCAGCCGGGGGTCATATCCTTCGGGTAAAAGTAAAGAATCACTTTTTTACCGCTGTAATCACTCAATGAAATGGTATTTCCGTTTTGATCAGAGCCCTCAAAATGAGGTGCTTTATCTCCTGTTTCTAAAGTTGTCATATTTTAAAGTTTTTGATTTTCAAGGATAACAACAAATGTACAAATTAGTTTGGTATTTGCTGTTATTTAAAGGCCTGTGCCGGGAATCAGTACAGGCTTTTGCAAGTTTTGGTTCTGACCAAAAACCGAGACTTTAAAGTGTTTGATGTGATGGTTTATAAGATTTTTTACCGTCCGGCGCGCTATGGCATTTTATTCAGAACCTTGGCGCGAAATTCAGCTAAAGTGCGGTTGGTGTTGATTAACCCTACGCCGGTGAGAATTAAAAGAGCAAATAAAAACCGAATGAAGGTGAAGGATTCACCATCGAGAACTCCCCATAAAATAGCAAATAACGGAATCATGTAGGTAACGCTTGAGGCTGTTAAAGCTCCCGTATGTTTGATGAGGTTATTGAATATCAAAACGGCTATCGCAGTACCTGCTACGGCCAAAATTGTGATGTACCCGAATGATGACAGGGTTTGGGAATCTGCAATTGCCATTTTACTAAAAAAATCGGTATAGAAAATGAGGTATACCAGCGCAAAGGGCATGACGGATAAAAAGGAAAGGGCTGATATGGCCATGGGTTTCATGTTATTTAAATACAGCTTAACAATGTTTACATTGGCGCCGTAACAAGCGGCTCCTAATACCGGTAATAGCGTGTAAATATTAAAAGCATTCCAATCAAAGGTGTTTTCACTGCCAAAAGCAACCAGGCCCGCAGCTCCGATAAAACCGGCTAAAACACCCAAGCCGCTCAACGGCTTAACCTTTTGCTTGAACAAAAAAACAGATAGTAATAGTGCGAAAATGGGCGTGGTTGAATTGAGTATGCCCGTTAAAGAACTGTCGATTTGTGTTTGTGCTTTAACAAACAAAAAGTAGGGAAATAAAGCGCCAAAAAGGCCGGTTAAAAAGAGTGCGCCGGCGTCTTTTCCTCTAAAAACCTTGAAGTGTTTTCCCGCAAAGGGAAGTAAAACGGCAGTTGTACAAACGATGCGGTATGCTGCTATTTCCTCCGGGGTAAATGCCATTAAGCCGCGCTTCATCAAGATAAAGGATGATCCCCAGGTAAACGCCAAAAGCACTAAGGTGATGTATTGTACAGGTTTGGATGAGTAATCAATCATGGTGTTTGAATTTCGGCACGCAATAGTACGCGTTTTTCGCACACTTGATAAATAAAAGAGGCTCCTAAAATGTTTATTCAAAAGAAAATCCGCTATATTTGCTGTATAAATGGCAAAAAACCGTTCAACTATGAAGAAAGCAAATGTGATTAGCAGTTTTATTTTTAGCCTTATACTCCTAATTTCAGCGCCCGTTTTAGCGGCAGACTGCTGTGATAAATGTGCAGATGAATGTACGAAGGAATGTACTGCTGAGGAAAAAGAAGAGTGCGCGAAAAAATGTGAGGCCAAAGCGTTAGCTCAAAATAAAGGTGACAAAAAGAAAGAAGAGAATAAAAAAGAAAACGCGAAAAAAGCAGATGCTAAGGAAAGTAAAAAAGCCGATAAGCAATCGAGAAAATCCTCTTGCTCTAAAAAAGGGAAAGGTAAAAAAGGCGGATGCTGTGCTCACGGTAAAAAATAAATGAATTTTACTTGAATTGAAAAAGCCCCGGTTGAGCAGCCGGGGCTTTTTATTTTTAAAAACATGCCAAACTATTCAGCCCGGTGATTGTAATATTGCACATGTAAATATGGGTGAATTATTAGATAAAATACAGTTTCCCGAAGACCTGCGAAAACTTGAAAAACATGAACTTGTTCAAGTTGCTCAATCTTTGCGAGAGCGCATCATTGATGTGGTGTCGCAAGCCGGTGGTCATTTGGGAGCTAGTTTAGGAACCGTTGAACTAACGGTGGCTCTTCATTTTGTGTATAACACTCCCTTCGACAAAATAATTTGGGATGTGGGACATCAAGCATACGGGCACAAAATACTTACAGGGCGCAGTCGTGATTTTCATTCGCTTCGCAAAAAAGGCGGCCTTTCGGGTTTCCCTAAGATCGAGGAAAGTGAGTATGACACTTTTGGCACCGGTCATTCTTCAACCTCTATAAGTGCCGTATTGGGTTTAGCTGCCTCCGCAAAAAATGCCCGTATACACCGCAAACACCTTGCTTTAATCGGCGATGCATCCATGCAGGCGGGTATGTCGTTTGAAGCGCTCAATCATTTGGGAGACTCCGCTTATGACGTTTTGATTGTGCTCAATGATAATTGCATGAGCATTGATCCCAGCGTTGGAGCGCTCAATACGTTTTTACAAAAATCAGCAGCAAAATACCACCAAAATCCCGATAAAATAAAAGAGCAGCTTTGGTCAGAACCCTATAAAAAAGCTGAGGAAACCAATATTTTTGAGGATTTGGGAATCAAATACTTCGGGCCGGTTGACGGTCATGATACCGTCTTTCTTGCAGAAGTTTTTGAGAAGCTGAAAACCATTCCGGGACCTAAAATTTTACACACGCTTACCGTCAAGGGTAAGGGCTACGCACCGGCAGAAAAAGGAAACCCCACAAAGTGGCACGCTCCCGGATTGTTTGATGCAAAAACAGGAAAGGTTTTAAAACACGCGGGAAAAGCAGAAAAGCCCGATAAATTTCAAGATGTATTTGGCAAAACGTTGGTTGAATTAGCACGATCATATTCGCGTATTGTGGGTATTACCCCTGCCATGCCCACCGGTAGTTCCCTCACGTATTTGATGAAAGAATTTCCCGAAAGAGCCTTTGATGTTGGAATTGCCGAGCAACACGCCGTTACATTCTCGGCCGGATTGGCTCGGGGCGGGTTCTTACCGTATTGTGTCATTTACAGTACTTTTTTACAACGCGGATACGACCAACTCATTCATGATGTCGCCGTGCAAAATCTCAAAGTGATTTTTTGTATTGACCGTGCAGGTTTAGTAGGTGAGGATGGCGCTACCCATCAAGGGGCTTATGATTTGGCTTTTTTGAGGGTAATTCCCAATATGACTATTGCCGCCCCTCGAAATGAGCAGGAGCTGGTTGATATGATGTTTTTAGCGGCAAGTGACGACTTAACAGGCCCGGCAGCTATTCGTTACCCGCGCGGGCGTGGATTTTTAAATAAGTATCAAACCCCACCAAATAGTAAAATGCCAATAGGGCGAGGTATTCAAATTTCAAAAGGAGAAAAAATTGCCGTATTGAGTTTGGGTACGGCGGCTCAAAATGTTATAAAAGCCCGCGAATTATTAGCATCACGGGGGATCGCCTTACCGGCTCATTTTGATATGCGGTTTTTGAAGCCTCTTGATACAGAGCTTCTCGATGAAGTGTTTGAGAAATTCGAAACGCTCATTACCGTTGAGGACGCCTCTACAACGGGCGGCTTAGGCAGTGCTGTTTGTGAATATGCTGCCGAAAAAGGGCTTGGTAAGAAAATAGTGAGATTGGGAATTCCGGATCAGGTAATTGAGCACGCTACTCAGTCCCAACAACAGGCGCAATGCGGTTTTGACGCAGTATCTATTGCCGATTTGATCGAGCGTGAAAACAGGAAATAGACGGGCCGGCGCCTTTTAGCTCAACTCCGGTTGAGCAGTTTCGGCCTTCACGGGAATTTGCTTGAGTTGATTTTTCAGTTCGTTGGCAAAATCCATAAAATCTTCGCTCAATGTTTCCTCTACCGGTTTAGAAGGCGGAAGTTTTTCCTTGCGGTGATTCACTTGCTTGCCGTTTTTCCAAAAGCGGTAGCAAACATGGGGGCCCGTTGCTAATCCTGTTGATCCCACGTAACCAATGACGTCACCCTGTCTTACTTTTTTTCCGGGCTTTATACCGCCTTTAATTTGAGACATGTGTAAATACTGCGTAGTGTAGGTGGAGTTGTGCCGTACTTTTACGTAATTCCCATTATATTTGGCGTATCTGGCATGAGTGACCACACCGTCACCTGTACTTAAAATAGGAGTTCCTTTGGGCGCTGCATAATCAGTACCCAAGTGGGGTTTGTTGCGTTTTTGAACAGGGTGAAACCTGCGCAAAGTGTAGCCCGATGAAATACGGCCAAACTTTACGGGTGATTGCAAAAAGGCTTTGCGTAAACTCTCACCGCGTTCATCGTAATAATCGGGATGTTCACTTTTTTCATAATGAAAAGCGTAAAAATCATTTCCCGAGTGGTTAAATTGTGAAGCATGAATTTTACCAATGCCTATAAATTTATCACCCACGTAGTGCTCATCAAAAATAATTTTGAAAAAGTCGCCTTTTTGAATGCGGTAAAAGTCAATAGTCCAAGCGTAAATTTCACTTAGCTCCATGGCGAGTACCGGACTTAAATTGTTATCGGTAAGTGCGTTGAACAGTGATGAGGTAATAATACCGGATGCCTGATTGCGCTTAACAGTAACTTCCTTTTCACCCTTATAAACACTAATTGAGTCTCTTAAATCAAAAACCACATATTCCGTAGGGTTGGTTTCGTAAACAAAGCATTTGGCTTTCCCGGTAGAGTCATTACTGCAATAAACTGCGTAGTTTCCACCTGATTTTATGCGGCGCACATCAAAAATATCGGCGGCGCTTTTTACCATAGCGTCAATTTCGGGGTAGGTTACGTTGTAGCCCAATAAAATATCAGCTAAAAATTGATTGCGTTTTATCGTTCCCTTAAATACAGAAAATGAGTCGGTTTGTAAACCGTATTCAATAGTGGGTTCAATCTCTGTAAGTGTATCATTTTTAGTATTCTGCGTATGGTTTTCAGCCAATAACTCAGTACTTGAATGATCGTTTTTATCCCATAAAAATAAGGATAGAATCACGAGTCCGGCTGCACCGGCGAGTATATAAAAAAGGGTGTTTTTCTTCATCTTGTATAGGTTCGGCTTTCTGTTTTTGGTCAGAACCGAATATGTTCTTCAATTCAAACGACAAAGGTAACCATCACAGCACTTGTGGAACTATTATTTTATCAAAACAAGGATGTTAACTTGTTTTTTTGCACGGGGAATCGGCTGAAGAGTTTGGGTTCTGACCAAGATTTTAATGGGGTCAATTGACAGCGTCAATTAAAAACTCTGATCTTCACGTTCTTCCAAGTCGTCAAGGTCGTCGCCTAAAAGATCGTCATAAATATCTTTTTGCTTGTTTTTGATGAGTGAGTAGGACATTAAAACGCCTGTACCCAATATGATGTACAGTAAAATGCCCGGTTCAAAATCTTCTATTTGATATTCGGCGGGGATGGCGAAAAACAAAAGTATGGTAATGAGACCGCGCGGTGCAATCCAAACCTCGGTTTTGAGGGATTTTTTATCGATGAGGTAAAGTAAAATATAACGGATTCCAAATACGGCTGCCATCATCAACATGCTGATTGAAAAAACTTTGAGGCTTACAAGTTGGCTTAGAACGATGGTCATACCAAACACGATAAAGAAAAAGGTACGCACCACAAATGCGGTTTCAATGGTAATAAGCCTGAAATCCACCAAAATGCGGCGCACGGCTACGGGTTTAATGAATTTACTCAGTTTTCCTTGAAAAAACAGCTTGCGGTTATTGAATACCAAACCAAAGGTGAGAATAATGAGTAGTGATGATAAATGCATTATTTTACCTAACGAATACAGTAATACGAGTACAGAAATGAGTAAAAATAGTTTGGCTCCCGACTCTATTTTTTGAAAGGCCCATACTAGTATATAGCTGAGAATGAAAGAGAGTACGATGGTAACTAACGTAGTCCAGCCGAATGATATGAGCATGGAACCGGTCTGGTCGGCTTGTACAAAGCTTTCAAAAAA
Organism: uncultured Cryomorphaceae bacterium; assembly: GCA_913056155.1. GTDB lineage: Bacteria > Bacteroidota > Bacteroidia > Flavobacteriales_G > Salibacteraceae > Salibacter. The sequence continues at coordinate 30,777 of CAJXMT010000001.1, read as the reverse complement.
ATAAAAAACCATGATGCCGAAAATATCGCTAAAGGTACTTTCGTAAATAAGGAACTCCCGCTGTTCCTCTTTTAAGCTGCTTACTGAAGGGATAACAATGGCACTGCTGATGACGGCGGGCGGTATGGCGTAAAATATACTTTGATGCCAGTCGGCTTCAGTAAATTGCTTGATGATAAAAACGCCGGCTGTTCCTGTAATCAACACGCCTAGTATGCCTAACAGCATTGATTTTCCAATGAGCGGTAGTTTTTGCTTATTGAGGTTGAGGTCCAGTGCGGCCTCCAGTACAATCATGATGAGTCCTACAATTCCCAAAAGTTCTAATATGGGCATGAGGTTGAGTGATTCAAGATCGGCACCGTCAAGCAGCATTTTAATGACTAATCCCGTGGCAATGAGCATTAAAACCGATGGGATGTTGGTTTTTTGACTGATGATATTGTAAAAATAACTCAGTACAATGATGATTCCCGCCGAGATGAGCAAAAAGTAGGGAGAGCTTAGCTCAGGCATAGTTATTTGTTTTGGTATTTGTTTATTGCAGCATAAAAGGTAGCAGATAATCCGCGAGTCAATTCGGCTAAAACCTCTTCGTTTATTACTTTGAGGTTGTTTTCATTGGGCGGAAATGATACGGTGGCAATTCCACCGTGAATGTGTTCTCCGGCTGTATTGAAAATGGAGTAGTGGGCTCTGATTTGTCTTTCAAACTTCCCGTGTTGGATTTGGAGTTGTCCCGCACCGGGCGGTATGGTCATGTCAAACTGGTTAATCGTAATGATAAACTGTGTTTTGTGGATTTCTTTTAAAAAAAAGAGGAGGTCGTCATTTTTAAATTCCACGTCCATAAACTTTTCGCTTTTTGAACGCTCGCTTACAATTTGTCCGTCCTGTATATAGGTTCCTTCTTGTTTTTTCTTGCGTTTCTTCTTTGTTTTAAGTCGATCTTTCAGTGATTTTTTTTCCGCTTCTTGATCGCCGGCGGGCAGTTCCCGGTAAACATAAGACATGGTGTTGGCCGTGGCAAAATCATTTTGTTTTTGGGTGGCATCCGGCATTTTGGTGTACGATAAAGCTGTTAGTGAATCGCTGAGTGCGTGCGTGAGGTTTTTCATAAGGGCATTTTTGATGAGCGATCTCAACTCGTGAAATTCCACGTTGTTTTCGCTCATAATTTCCCGTGAAAACATGCAGTTGAAAAGTTCGTCTTGAAAAGGTATGGCATATACCTCGCCGATCAGCATGTCTGCAGAATCTATTTTGTGTTCTTTATTTGTGCGCGTCTCGTAGGTTTCATCTTGAGCCTCAGCGTTAAAGCTCACAACCATGCATAACATAAGGGTGAAGAAGTTTTTGATCATAGCTTTTATTTTGGTATTACAAGTATAAATGCTGCCAGCCCGCCCAACATCAAGGTTAAAAAGAAGATGTGAAAGTATTTTTTGTGGTGATAAAGGGCACCGGTAAGGGCTAAGGCAATACCGCCGGAGCGCAATACGTTTTGCATAAATACATCGCCCGCATCCCGGTATACGTAAGAGCCTGTTATGGTAATGCCGAGGTATATGGCAAAGAGAATGAAAAGCACCCGTGCGTTTTCGAAATAATGCTTTTTAAAGTCCGTTTCGACGGCATATTTCATGTTGGGGAACAACACAACCGTCATCAAGTAAAAAAGGAATAGAGGCAGGAGACCGAATATGAAATAAAGTATATTGTTATTGATATATTTCACTCGAGGCCAAATGCCGTACCAGTTTTGAATCAGGGTTAGAAAGGCGAAAATGCTCCAAACTACATGTATGGAGTATATTTTGATGTTTTTCCTGTGCCGCAACATGCTGCCCCAACCGCTGAAATACTCCGCGGCAATGACACCAAAAATAATGGTATAGAAAACCGTCAGGTACTCGACCTGACTAAAGCCCTCAATTTCAACCGGCATTACATCATCCATAAATAGGAATTTTGGCGCAATTTAGTAATAAAAAAGGAACTCTTATTGAAACGCCCTGAAGATGTCGTTCCCGTTTGCCCATAGTAACAAACCCAGCAAGATAACCATGCCGGTGATTTGGGCGTATTCCATGAATTTTTCACCCGGTTTACGGCCGCTGATGATTTCATACAATAAAAACATCACGTGCCCGCCGTCAAGTGCCGGAATGGGTAAAATATTCATTACAGCCAAAATGAGTGATAAAAAAGCCGTCATGCTCCAAAACATTTGCCAGTTCCAGGTGCTCGGGAACAAGTTCCCAATAGTTCCAAAACCGCCCAATTGGCTTGCTCCTTCTTTTGTAAAAACCAACTTAAATTGATCGATGTACATGGTAATGGTGCCGGCGGCCTCATTAAAACCTGCGGGAATGGCTTCAAAAAAACCGTACTTTTTTCGTGTAAACTCAAAGTATTGAGAGGGAGATTTGTTGCCTACGCCGATTGTTCCTTCTTCACTCACCTTTATGGGAAGCTCACGATAATTTCCTTCACGTTTTACGCCGATAGTCACTGTTTCGTTTGGGCTGTTTTTGACTACCTTGACGAAATCTTGAAAATACAGGGTAGTATCACCGTTTACTGTTACAAATCGATCTCCTTTTTTTATACCGGCCTCAAGCGCCGGGCTGTCTTTCAATACAGTATCGGCAATAAAAGGAACGCGGGGCGCAAACATGCCGCCCTCGCGAGCACCCACAACGCGCAAAGCAAAATCTTCAGGTAATGAAATGGTTCTTTTTTTACCGTTGTTGAGTACACTCACTTCTTTGAGGTTATCATTGAGTAGTAATTCTTGCGTAATTTTGGCATAGGTATATTCAGGAGCAATATTTTCACCGTTGAGTGCAATGATTTGGTCGCCGTCTTTAAATCCGGCTTCACCGGCAGTTTGACTCACATGAACACCGTATTTTGCATCTGCCGCACTCAAGTAGCTTTTCCCCCAAACAAACAATATGGCTGAGTATATTAAAAAGCCCAAAATTAAATTCACTACAACCCCTCCCAACATGATAATCAGCCGCTGCCAGGCGGGCTTAGCCCTAAATTCATGAGCCTCGGCAGGTTTGCTTAATTGTTCTTTGTCCATGCTTTCATCAATCATGCCCGAAAGTTTCACATAACCTCCTAAAGGCAGCCAGCCAACACCGTATTCCGTATCGCCGTGTTTGGTTTTGAATAGTGAAAATTTGGGATCAAAAAACAAGTAAAACTTTTCAACCCGCACTCCAAATAACTTAGCCGGTAAAAAGTGGCCGAACTCATGAAGTACAACCAAAATCGAAAGACTCAATATTAACTGAGCCGCTTTAATCAATATATCTTCCATAAAAATTTTTCAAATTTAGCGAGTGCAAATGTAGTTGAAATTAAACCCGGTTTTGCCGGTAAATCGTTATTTAGAAGCGCCGCTTATCCACATAATTATTTGAGAGTTTTCGGCGTAATCGTTCAAGTTTTCATGCACTAAAATGGCCACAATATCACACAAAGGCAAAATACCTAAGCCGCCTCCTAAAGTAAGTGTGTAAATAATGGGCACTTTTACATCTGTACCTAAATAAATGCGGTGACCGCCAAACGGACCCAAAAAAATAGTGATGAGCACTGCGGGCAACTTTCTTACTTTTGCATCTTCATGGTTTCCCGCTTTACCGTATAAAAAACGCTCGATGATATCGGGTTGTTCAGCGTGCTGATTTAACTTCCCCTCGAGGTGTAATTGTTCGTGGCGGGTTTTCATATTTTCAAATGAAATGGTAGTGCTGTCACTTCCCGCGCGGAGTGTATTTGCAAAAATGGATAAGCTGAAAAATAAAGCGTAAAACAGGGATTGCCGCACAGCGTAGTTTTCGGTGTTGAGCCGTCAAAATTACGCCAAAGACCGGTTCTGACCTAAAAAATAAACGGCTTTAAGAAAAAGAATACCTCGCCACAGTTTGTACTTTTGCCTGCATATCAAGTAAAATCTTTTTTTGAGCACTAAAAAGCGCTTTTTAACGTTATAGGTGATTGATTTCGAAATACGTGGTTTTAAATAAATTCAAAATAGCATATCCCCTGTTTTTTATAATGGTCGGAACCCTTACGGTGTTGCTCATTATTGAAGGCTGTTCCACGCAAAAAACGGGGTGGGCTCACAGGACCTACCACAATTTGAATTCGCGATTTAACGGTTACTTCAATTCCAAGGAAATCATCAAATTTGATGAATTGGAAATTGAAAAAGAGGTTGAGGATGACTATGATCTAATGTTGCCCGTTTTTAAAAGCTCAGTAGAAGAAAATCGCGAATTCATGCTGAGCAACATGGAAACCGTAATTGAAAAATGTACCCGCGTCATTAATTTGCACTCCATTGAACGGCGGGGAAAAGAGCACGTTGAGTGGATTGATGACTGCTATTTTTTAATGGGTAAAGCCAATTTTTACAAGGGTGAATTTTTAGAAGCCAAAAAGTTTTTCGAGTTTGTTTCCAAGAAGTTTAAAGATAAAAACTCCGCAAAACCGGCGATGGTTTGGCTGGCAAGAACGCATCTGGAACGCGAAGATCACGAAAAGGCAGAGCGCGTTTTACGCTTATTAGAGGCCGAGGAGGGGGTTGAAGAAGAGTATATAACAATGGCCCGACTCATCACCGCAGATTTATTCATCAGGCAAAAGAATTATCCGCTGGCGTTGCCTGAGCTGAGGTTGGCCATTGATGAAACGCGTAAAAAACGTGTAAAATCAAGACTGATTTTCCTTATGGGGCAAATGTATAAGGAGATGGGGGAGTATGACAATGCAAGTCGTGAGTTTACGAAAGTGGTAGACATAAACTTGAATTACAGGCAGGTGTTTTTTGCCCGAATTGAGCGTGCCATGTGTTATGACGGAGCAGGCGGCGGAGGTAAAGTACGTGAAGAATTGATGGATATGCTCAATGATGAAAAATACATTGAGTTTCGAGATCGTATTTATTACGCATTGGCTGAGATGGACTACGCCGAGGGTAATTTGGAAGAGGCCAAAGAGAAACTCAAAAAATCAACGGCCGCAAGTATGGGCGATACCAAACAAAAGGGGCGCTCGTTTTTGAAATTGGCTGATATTTACTTCGCCGAACCTTCTTATGAGCCGGCTCAAATGTACTATGACAGCACTGTTCAATTTTTAGATCCTGAACACGAGCGCTATGAGGAGCTGGTGAAGTTAGCCGAGAATTTAACAGAGCTGGTGAAGCACATCAAAGTCATTGCGGAACAGGATAGTTTACAGCGATTAGCAGACATTCCCCCTAAAGAACGAGAAAGGATTTTTGATGAGGTGATTCAAGAACGCATAGACCGTGAACGTAAAGAACAAGAAGCTTTAGAAGCTGCCGAGTTCCGAAGGGAAATGGGTTTGGATGAAGGCGACGGAATGGCGCAATTGCCCGGAATGGGCGGCGGAAACAGAAAATGGTACTTTTACAATCCGCAAACTGTATCCTCCGGTGAGGCTGAGTTTAAGCGAATCTGGGGCACTCGACAAAATGAAGACGATTGGCGGCGAAGTGATAAAAGACAAGTTCAAAACTTGGAGGATTTAAATGCCGCTGCAGATGATACCGCGGGCTTTATCGTAGATGAAAGCGGGGATACCATTGAGGTGTCAAATGATTGGCGTGAGTACAGTTATTACTTGAAGGATTTGCCGCTTACTGAGGAAAAAAAGGCAAAATCTGATACCATGATCATGGAAGCTTATTATCAAAAGGGAATTGTGTATCGTGAAAAACTCGACGATCATCAAAAGTCCATTGAAACTTTTGAAGAGCTCAATAATCGTTTTCCCGAGCATATGAATTTGGTGAGTACCTATTACCGTTTATACCGCATGAATGATGAAATAGATAACTCAAGTCGTGCCGAATACTATAAAAACAAGGTGCTGAATGAATTCCCCGACTCTGATTATGCCAAAATCATACAAGACCCCTCATTCCTTGAGCGAGAAGGTGAGTTAACCAAAGAGGCAAAAGCACACTACGAGAAAACGTATGCTTATTTTAAGAAGGAGTTTTACGCCGTTACAATTGAAAGTGCTCGCGAGGGAATGGAAAAGTACGGTGAAACCGATTTTGGACCCAAGTTTGAATTGATTTATGCCCTTTCCGTTGGTAAAGAACAAGGTCGAGACGCTATGATCATGGAGTTGCAAACCGTAAAAAATAAAAATGACTCCATTGATAAAGAAATCAGCAATGAAGCTCAAGCTTATTTAGACGCCATACAGGCTGTAGAAAAACGGGAAAAGAAAGAAAATGCGCCCGCACCGGAGGAGTCGCCTTATGAGTATGACAGTGAGGAACGGCACTTGTTTATTGTCATGTTACCGGCAGACGGTAGAGTGAATACACGCTCGTTGCGTATGGGTATTTCTAATTTTAACAGGAAAAACTACCGTACTAAAAACTTACAGCTATCACCCATTCAGTTTAATGAAGAATTACAAATGGTAAGTGTAAAAGACTTTAGCGATGAAGATAAAGCGATGAATTACTACCGCACATTTTCTAAAAGTAAAGGTGAGGTGAAAGATATTAATGAAGGTGAATTCATGAGATTTGTGATTTCATATTCCAATTATGCCACGTTATACAAAGAAAAGGACATTGCCGCATACCTCAACTTTTTCAAACAGAATTATGAGAAGGCTTTGTGAAAAGTAAATTTGGTTTACATTTGCACCTCTCAAAAACGGGGCATTAGCTCAGTTGGCTAGAGCGCTACACTGGCAGTGTAGAGGTCAACGGTTCGAATCCGTTATGCTCCACAAAAAAGGGTCATTTACAAACATGTAAATGACCCTTTTTTTATTTGGGTTTGCCTACAACTGCTTGAGGTATTCATAAATCAAACGCACACCAACACCTGTTCCTCCAACGGGCTTGTAAGGCTCGGCTTTTTTTACAAATGCCGGGCCGGCAATGTCAAAATGAATCCAAGGGTAACGCACAAAGTGCTCTAAAAATTTACCGGCAGCTGTTCCCCCGCCAATGGGGCCGCCAATATTTTTAATGTCTGCAATTTCCGATTTCAATAATTCTGAGTATTCTTTCCAAAACGGGAACTCGGCACACCTTTCATAAACATTGTCACCGCAAGATTTTACCTTATTTTTTGTTTCGGCATCAGCCGTTCCCATCATTCCCAAACCAAATGATCCCGTTACAGCCGCCGCTGCACCGGTGAGGGTGGCAAAGTCAAGAACTAACTCGGGATTGTATTTACGAGCATAAACCAGTGCATCCGCCAGTACCAATCTCCCCTCGGCATCGGTGTTTTGAATTTCAACGGTAGTGCCGTCACTAATGGTGATGATATCATCCGGAACCAACGCATTTTTATCAATTCGGTTATCCGTTGCGGGAACCAAGGCTACCAAATGAATGGGGAGTTTGTTTTTAGCTGCGGCGTAAATAATGCCGGTTACAGCTGCGGCACCGCCCATATCACTTTTCATGTGGCTCATGTGGCCGGCGGTTTTGATGTTGTTACCGCCCGTATCATATACAATTCCTTTACCCACCAGTACAATGGGTTTTTTGTTTTTGGCCTCGGGAGATTTGTATTCCATAATATTAAAAGTGGGATCATCAATACTTCCCAAATTCACTCCCAGCAAGCCGCCCATTTTGTATTTTTCAATTTCCTTTTTGGTCAGAACCGTAACCGAAAAACCGGCTTCAGAACCGGCTTCTTTCATTCTCTTGCTGAGTTCCTCCGCATTGAGCGTAATCACAGGCTCATTAACCAAGTCGCGAGCTAAAAAAACACCTTCTAAGGTGTGGGTAAGCTCCGTTAAATCGGCAGGTGAAATGAGATCACTCGTAACCGAAAGTGACTTAAACGGTGTACTTTCAGGTTTTGACTTGTATTTGATAAATTCGTAATTCTCTAAAATCATACCTTCAATAAAGGCCGTGATTTCTTGTTTTGAAACCGCTTTGGCCGGTATGATTTCAGCATCTTTCAATCGGTTCTCTTTGGCGGCTTTAAGAACTTGACTGCCTGCCTTTCGCGCTTCCTCATACAACTCGCCGTTTGTACTCGCTTTTTGATAATTGTACCAAGCGCAACCCGTTACATGTTCGTCTTCGGGAATCAAGACTAATCCCTCCCGGTCGGTTTGGGTTCTGAAAGAAATATGCCGGGAAAGCTTTTTCGGCAAAAGTGAAGTGAAATCAGAGGATTTCCTGCCAAAGTATATTTTGGAATTGCTTGTTTTTGAGCTGTTGAGTGTTACCATTAGAATTCTATTATTTTGAATTTGACTTCGCAAAGGTAATGATTTACAGGCATGGTGCGAATGAACTCTTGACCGTTGTTGCGTTTGCATTTATTTGCGGACCATGTTTTTGGAGAGGAGGTTTTTGCTTCGCGTCTAAGTATTTTGGCGGTTTTCATGCCTAAGGATTAATTTATAAGCAGCCAAAGCGACATTTTAATTTTTCGCCCTTCAGCGAGAGGGTAAATCAATAATGCATAAAAAAGCCCTTGAAACGAATGCTTCAAGGGCTTGCACGGTTAGGTTTGTGCAGTTTAAATTTTGAACTTGATTCCCTGAGCCAGTGGAATTTCAGTTGAATAGTTGAGCGTGTTGGTTTGTCGGCGCATGTAGGCTTTCCAAGCGTCAGAGCCCGACTCACGACCGCCACCGGTTTCTTTTTCACCGCCGAATGCACCGCCTATTTCAGCACCTGAGGTACCTATATTTACGTTGGCAATTCCACAGTCCGATCCTGTCTCGGATAAAAAGGTATGCGCCTCTCTCATGTTATTGGTCATAATGGCCGATGAAAGTCCTTGCTTCACACCATTTTGAAGGTCAAGTGCATCGTTTACATCGCCCGTGTATTTGATTAAGTATAAAATGGGAGCAAATGTTTCTTCTTGAACTATTTCAAAAGAGTTCTCGGCTTCCACCACAGCCGGTTTTACGTAGCAACCGCTTTCGTATCCGGCGCCTTCCAATACTCCGCCTTCAACAATAATTTTACCGCCTTCTTCCACAGCTTTTTTCAAGGCGGCTTGGTAGTTATTCACTGCATCGCGGTCAATAACGGGACCTACATGATTGCTCTCATCTAACGGATCACCGATTTTCAATTGCTTGTAAGCATTTATCAATGTGTCTTTGACTTTATCGTAAATGCTGTCGTGTACAATGAGTCTGCGCGTTGAGGTGCACCGTTGGCCGGCCGTGCCTACTGCGCCGAATACGGCGCCCACCAAAGTCATATTTAAATCAGCATCGGGAGTGACAATTAGTGCATTATTACCGCCCAACTCCAAAATGGTTTTGCCCAGTCGAGCGCCCACTGTTTGTGCCACTTGTTTGCCCATTCTGATGCTCCCGGTGGCGCTTACCAAGCGCACTTTGTCGTCTTGTGTCATGAGTTCTCCCACGTGACGATCTCCGTTTATTAAGGTTGAAACAGCTGTAGGCATATTATTTTCTTGCAAAACGGCTGTAATTATGTTTTGGCAAGCCACTCCGGTAAGTGGAGTTTTTTCAGAGGGTTTCCAAATGCACACATCACCGCAAACCCAAGCTATAGCTGTATTCCAGGCCCAAACGGCAACCGGGAAGTTAAAAGCGGAGATAATTCCTACAATGCCCAACGGATGCCATTGTTCCTGCATGTGATGCTGAGGGCGCTCTGATTTTATGGTGAGACCGTAAAGTTGACGTGATAAACCCACGGCAAAATCACAAATGTCAATCATTTCCTGCACCTCGCCGTAACCCTCTTGAAGTGATTTTCCCATTTCAAAAGAAACCAAGCGGCCTAATGCTTCTTTATTCTCACGTAATTTATCGCCAAATTGGCGAACGATTTCACCCCTTTGCGGAGCGGGTAAAGAACGCCACTGCAAAAAAGCTTTTTCGGCATTTGAAACGGCAGTTTGATATTCCTCGGCTGTAGTAGCAGTAACACTGCCAATAGTGCTTCCGTCAACCGGTGAGGTTGAGGTGATCTTTTCTCCTTTTGAATATTGGTCAGAACCGGAGTGCGTACCGGCATTTTCAGATTTTACACCTAAAACCTTTAGTGTTTCGGTGATTTTTGAATTGCTCATAAAATTTTACTTTAAAGAATAGGGCAAAGGTAAAGAAGTAGGTGAATTGCCGGGAAAATTACACCACCGATTCTCTTATTGTTTTCAATTTTTCCGCTTTTTCATCACGATTAAACCGGATGACGCAAGTTTTACCGATGAATAATACCGCCCGGGCGAACTGATGACGATGATTTTTGCGCAGCAGGGCGTATGTGCTCAAAATGAGTAGGTTATCCGTTTACTGCCGATTATAAACGCAAGTAACCGCATAACATACGGCTTGTATTTTGAGGTTGCCGAATCTTTGCCTCGTCAAACAATTAAAAATCTATTTTCTAACAATTAAAATTTATACGTTATGAATGCATTAGCAAACAAAGTACAATTAATCGGTCGTTTGGGAACAGATCCCGAAGTAAAAACCTTTGACAAAAATGTAAAGCGCGCCAATTTGAGCATCGCTACGAATGAGTACTCTAAAAACGACAAAGGCGAGCGCGTGGAAAAAACCACTTGGCACAAAGTAGTGGTTTGGAGAGGACTTGCCGATGTGGCAGAAAAATATTGCGAAAAGGGAAAAGAAATTGCCGTAGAGGGTAAATTGGTCAATCGCCAATATGAAGACAAAGAAGGCAAAACCCGATACATTACTGAGGTAGTTGCCAATGACATCATGTTGTTGGGAAAAAAGTAACTTCCCTTTACTGTGTTTTCAAGCCCCGCGCTTTTCCTTCCCGGGCGGAATGAAAAGGCCGGGGCTTTTCATTTATAAGCATAGTGTATCATCACACTTAGCGTTTGACGGAATTGAGTTGAAAATAGAGTGCTAATTAACATAATCATAATATGTGTTTTTTTTGCTTTTTATTTGGTGGTTAAAAAATTAGTTATATTTTTGACCACCAAATTTAATTAAAACACTTAAAGAAATAGAATTTTTATGCTGTACAAAACGGTGTTCATCACCATAAAACTTATGAATTATGAAAACTTTCAACACAACCAATCTTACGAGTTTACGTGGAATAACTAACGGTCAAGTTTTAGCCGGGTATAGTCAGTTGTCATCCTCGTTATCGCCTACACACACACACACCGCGTTCCGGCGGTAAATGTAATTCCCGAGTCAAACCTCAAGAAAAAAGGGAAGGAAACGCATTCAGCATATTCTTAATTACGTTTTACGTGGTTTTTCCTTTGAGCTCCAAAACTCAAAATATAAGATGTCACATGAGTTGGCCTTTAATAGAAGCACAAGATAGTTTGAGGCATTCTTTTCGGTGGGTGGTACAAAAACCTACTTCAAATAGAGCATGGGATCAATCTGTTCAAGTTTTACCTGAATTTTTTTTTAGTCCCTATAATGATGAGGATACCGTGAATTCAAATGTATGGAGAGCGGCGTATGAACACATGTTCTATGCCGCACACGATACAAGTAATTTAATGAATATCTGTGATATTTCTGACGCGCTAAATCAAGAGTCCATTGGGGATACAGTGCCTGTTATGTTGATGAATTATAATTTCCATTGGGTTTATGATACTTCGGTTTTCTATACTGACGAGTATTTTGATGTAGATGAAGTAAATAATTGGATTACTCATAAACCGGGCGCACCGGATCCATTTTTATATAGCAATATTTTTAGCGGGTCAATTTTTAATAGCACTTTGATGTTTAGGAATGCTACCTACAGAATAGATCCTGCAATGATATTTGCAGATCAATTCACTTCTCATGAGTTTAATGATATGCAATACAGGTTGCAGATTGATTTTGGTGATGGTACCGGCTACCATACTATAAATACATTCGGTGTAGATTATGTTGCTGTGACTTATCCGACAATAGGTCATTACCCCATTCATTTCCGTTTACAATCAACTGATTATATTGGTGAAAATGTGCCTGAAGATGAATGGGAGGATTATAAACATTCCTTATCTAAAATGCATATTGCCAGTGATATTGATTTAACTGAAAACCAACCTGATTTTCAATTTGATTTTGATGGTTTTAATGTTGGCCATTATGAGCCATGTTTGCCGGATGATATAGAACCAGAACACCGAAAGGCCTTCATTTATGTAACCGGCTTTGGTCCCTTTATTCCATTTGGAGGTGCAATAGAAAAAGTGGTTAATACCTTGCCTAATCTAAACGTGAAAATAAATAGAAGTTTCCCGGAGCATTATCGAGATTTGCAAAGAAGTCGTATTACAGAATTGCGCAATGAAGGTTATGATGTTTATATTGTGAACTATCACGGAAATAATGTTTACAGAAGTGTAAAGAAAAATGGTCGTGCATTAGTGAAGTTTCTTGATTATTTAAAGTGTGGCCCATACCTGAATAGCAATGAGCAATTTGTGATTATGGGATTCAGCATGGGAGGATTAGTAACTCGTTATGCTTTAAATTATATGGAATCCTCAAGTTATGCTACAGAGTGTCGTTTTGAGCAAAGACACAATACCAGATTGTTCATTTCAATGGATAGCCCGCAGCAAGGAGCTAATATTCCATTGGCCATACAAGAAATTTGGGAGGCATTAGTGGGTAATACTGCAATTGGCGGTCTGCCATCAATGGCAATGGGATTAGGGGGTTATTCAATGGCTATTGACGGTCCGATGCATTGGTCACCAATTTTAGGTTCCACAGCTGCAAAACAAATGTTGCTGTTTCACGCAGATACCAGATCAGGATCTCTTTTGGATTATAATTATTCACGACATTCCTTAGGTGTGGAACTTTATGACACCTTAGCTATGATGGGGGGGTATCCCAAGTATTGTAAAAATGTTGCTGTAACTCAAGGTTTGTTGAATGGCAGTAGGCAATTAAAAGAATATGAAGATTTAGATGAACCGGAAAAGGACATAACTTATCCCATTTTAAGTGGCGGTTTCACAAAGCATTTTAGAATATTACGAAGAGAGTTTAAAGTGTTTGAAATTGGTGGTGGAATTTACAGTAATCCAAGTGGGAGTGGTGATTTAATGAGTTTTGGTTAAACAGTACGTGTGCCTATTGTTCGTTTTAGAAGGTGGCGTATTCGCTTAAAAATAAAAACTCTTCCCACGAGCTTTACTTTAAAAGCATCAAACGTTGAGCCTGTGTGTTCTGCGGCAGGTGGATATATTGGAGGCAAGAGCTTTTTAGGTTTAGAAGCAAATAACGATCTTACACCTTCAACATGGAATGTAGGCCCAAAATGGTTAGGAGGAATTGGCGGTAATGTTGTTATGATTTCGCAAGGGTTTAAATTCAATTTTATACCTATGCAAAGTGGTATTGATAATGGTTACAATTGGGGTGCATTTTCTCTTTCTCACGATGTATTAAATGACATGCCCGCTCAAATAAATAATACACCCTTTGATTTGATTGTTGGGGGAGATATGGGAGGTCATCTTTCCCCCACTTGTGATAATACATTTATTAATTATGCTGAACATCGCCATCATGGGTTCAAATTCAGAAATGAAAAACCTGGGCATTACGATGGCGGAAATTGTCGTACAGATCATGGTTTTCTAGTTCGTGAAATCGGCGATAAAAAACTCTGGTTGGAAAACTATGAATTAGCTTGGGAAGGGTCATTTACTGCTCGGGAGGAGATTCGTGCCGGGATGCATGTAAACGATTTCTATACCTATCCAAGCAAAAACCCGGCTGCGGGTTACAAAGTTGGAGGTGCTTATTCAAAAGAACGGACTATGACCTTTGCAAATCCCTCACCATTTGGCGGTATGCCTTTTGCCAATTTTGGAGTGGAGGATACAGATGATTTTAAGAACTATGATCTAGATGGTGAGGAGGGGACTGATTTTGATGTTTCTGCAGTGGAATTAATATGGTGTCCGCCGTCAGGTAAAAAAGAGCGGACAACATCTGCTGTTGAAGAAGAAAATGAAAAGAAAATTTCTGTTTTCCCCAACCCGGCGCGAAATGAACTAAATATCAAATCCCTTGAACAAATTGAAAGTATTAAAATCTTTAATTTGCAAGGGATGTTGATTTACAGCCGCCAGCTCAAGGTGAATCATGCGGTAATTGATTTGCCGCCTCATTTGGCAACGGGCATTTATCAAGTGATTGTACAAACAAAATCCACTCAGCAAAATTTCAAAATCATTAAAAAATAAAAGTGATGAAAAAAGCAAATATATTTTTAGGTCTCTTTATTTTACCGGTACTGGTCATTTTATTTACCGCCGGCTGTAGGAGAGATGAAAATGACTCAACAAAAGGCGCGGCACGCGTGATTTCCGGTATTGTGATGGATCAAAATCACAATCCGGTAATTAACGGCGAAGTACATTTGATAACACCTGAAGGTAGGGGAGAATTTTTGGGGTGGTGCGAACGAACTGAAACCATTGTGAAAACAGACGGCAATGGTTACTTTGAAGTAGGTATAGGCCATGACTGCAGGGTTGTTGATGAAGTAGATATGTTAGTGTTTAATGAAGAGGGAGTTAAAGTTGATAAGATTTATGCAAAACTGGAACTGTTTACCGCTTCTCAAGATCACATAAATGGTGCGGGTTTTAACTCCCCGGACGGTATGTTTTTCCCGGACAGGCTTTCTTATTTTACCAACTACGTAGCAATCAAGTCTATAAACAACTCTGAATTTGATGTTGAGGACACGTTGTATTTTTTACTGCCTGCTGACCCCTGGGAAAATAAATTTTGGCACATTATGAAGATGCCCTTGGTTGATTTTGTGGGGACAAAGGAATTCACATTCCGATTCACTAATGAACTGAATTACTTTCTTACATATTCGATGATACAACCTGAATATCATCTTTTTGTAACTGATGATAGTGATTTGGCGGGGCGAAGTAAGGCAGAAATTGGGGAATTGCCTCCTGTCTCTCCCCGAGGCTTAAAAACTCACAATCCTATAGTTTTGGATTTTGAAATGATTGAATACCCCCATCAAAAGATAGGGGGTGAGAATCGAATATATTTAACGGTAAAAAAAGAAAACGGCAAAATTGTCGTGGAAGAGCAGGATTAATCTATTAATTAAAATCAAAATTCAGAAATATGAAAAAGCTTATTTTATTTGCAGCCGCTTTGGCTGTTATGACAATGACCTCTTGTAAAAAAGATTACGAGTGCAACTACGACGGAACCTATACAGTAGATTTTGGTAACGGAATGACCCAAACTGAAGATATGGGAGCTGAAAGCTGGACTATCGAAAGTGTAAAAGAAGATGAAGCTGAGGAAAAATGCAACGATTATGAAACGCAGTTTAAAAACTCGTTTGCTATGGTTGGATTAGTAGGCGATGTTGACTTTGATGTCGATTGTTCAGTACGAGAAAAATAACTCAACGTTATTTGATCACTCAAGCCCCGCGCTTTTCCTTCCCGAGCGGAAGGAAAAAGCCGGGGCTTTTTTGAATCGCCGGGTGTACGGCTTATAAAATCAAACGCCAAGTTTTTTTTCGATAAGAAATATCAAGCAGTGAATAATTTTGATGTGCATTTCTTGAATTCTGTCGGCATAGCCGTTGTGTTCAACCCGTATTTCAGTATCACATTTTTTTGCGAGTTCCCCTCCGTTTTTGCCGGCTAGTGCAACAACATGCATTCCTGATTTTTTACCCGAAACTGCGGCATTAATTACATTTTGAGAATTACCCGAGGTGGAAATAGCCAGTAACACATCACCGGTATTGGCGTGGGCTTCAATATAACGCGAAAAAACATAGTCAAATCCAAAATCATTGGCCGTGCATGTAATATGACTAGGGTCTGCAATAGCCATGGCCGGCAGGGCTCGTCTGTTTTCGCGAAAACGCCCGGTGAGCTCCTCGGCAAAGTGCATGGCGTCGCTCATGGAGCCTCCGTTGCCGCAGCTGATGATTTTACCTCCTGCGGCCAATGATGCAGCCATAACCTCAGCGGCACTCTCAACAGCTTCAAGATTGGCCTTATCACTTGTAAAGTGATCCAGCGTATCTCGTGCCTCTTTCAATTGGGCGTAAATGAGTTGTAGGGACATAATCGGGTGTTTGGCGCAAAGTTAATTGCTTTTGCGTTTTTGGGGTCATTGTAAAAAACAAAACCTCAATGCCCGCCGGCACTGAGGTTTTAATTTCATGTCACCCGCATTTGGTATGGCCGCAGCTTTTACACTTTAAGCAACCTTCTTCGTAAACGAGTCCTTTGGGGTCTCCGCAATCGGGACATTTCAAATCTGTTCGCGGTGTTCCGTCCGGAATGAACTTTTTTAACGCCCTGGCCACCCCGTTTTTCCAAGTGTTGATGTGATCTGAATATAAATTTAAATCTTCAACCAATTCAACGGCATAGGGCAGGGGCATACCGTGACGCAATATGCCCGATATCAATTTGGCGTAATTCCAATACTCTTTATTGAATGACCGGCTCAATCCTTCAATGGTTACTTTATATCCGGCTTGGTCGGTAAATTGGAAATCGTACCGCGATTTTTTGTTTTTGGTTTTGTTTCGAATTACGCGCCCGGTTTCACACCAAGGCGGCAATGCAAAAACATCCTCGGCTTTACCGGTGAAAATTTCATACGGAATTCCATCCAGCAAACCCACTACGGCAATCCATTTTTCTTTTTCGTTTTGGAAACGAATCACTTCAGCCTCTAAAACCTTAGGGCGTTTTTTAATGCGGTTTTCCTCAAATGTCTCGGTGGTTTTTTCTTCTTTTTTCTCGTCTGAAATAAGTACGCCGCTTCTTGAACCGTCGCGGTAAACCGTAATGCCCTTTAAACCCATTTTCCAGGCTTCCAGGTAAATGTCTCCTACTTTTTCAACGCTCACCGTTGAAGGTAAGTTGATGGTTGAACTGATGGAGTGCGTTACATATTTTTGTACGATACTTTGCGTTTTTACGCGCTTGATCCAATCAATATCAGGAGCGGTGGCTTTGTAATACGGACTTTTCTCCGGTTTCTTTTGGCCGCTGATTTCCATCCACTCCTTCACTTTAGGGTGATATACAGTAAACTCTTGCCAGGTATCGCCCATTTCGTCAGTGAAATCAACGCGCGCATCGGTGTCATTGGCATTTATTTTTCTGCGGCGCTTGTAATGGGTCATAAAAACGGGCTCAATTCCCGATGAGGTTTGGGCCAACATACTCAAAGTTCCCGTTGGAGCAACCGTACTGATGCTGATATTTCTGCGGCCGCAACTCATCATTCTTTCGTGAACTTGAGGCATTTCCTTTTCCATCATTTGAACAAATTCCGACTGCTTTTCAATCTCCGGATCAAAAGCTTCAAAAGCACCTCTTTCAAGAGCCAAATCGATTGATGAATCAAACTCAGCCTCACACTTCACGCGCATGATTTTATCGATGGCCTCTAAACCTTCATCTGAGTCGAATTTCAGGTTGAGTGCCGCTACCGCATCGCCCAAAGCCGTGAAACCCAATCCGGTTCGGCGACCTTTTTTTCCGGCTTCATAAAGCGTTTCCCAAGTTTTGCGCTCTACGGATTTGATGTAATCCGGCTCGGGATCCGAATCGATTTTGTCTAAAATCCTTTGGATGGATTCCAATTCCAAGTCCACCAAATCATCCATCAAGCGCTGAGATTCATAAGTAACCTCTTTGAACTTTTTGTAATTAAATTCGGCTTGAGGCGTAAACGGATTTTCTACAAAGTTGTATAAGTTAAGTGCAATTAATCGGCAACTGTCGCCGCCTTGCATGGCAATTTCACTGCACGGATTGGTTGAAACGTTTTTAAACTCGGGATAAACCGATGATGTGCTGTAATAATGTTGCCGATCCCAAAAAATCAATCCGGGCTCCGCGCTTTGGTGTGCGCATGAAATAATTTTATTCCACAGTTCTTCGGCATTAACCTCTTGCGTGAATTTTGGAGAATCGCTATCAATGGGCCAGCGTTGGGTAAATGTAGTTTTACCTTTTACGGCTTCCATAAATTCATCACTCAATCTTACCGATATATTGGCGCCCGTTACTTTTTTCAAATCCTGTTTAATGGAAATAAAATCGGCGGCATCGGGATGTGCAATATCAATAGTAATCATCAAAGCGCCTCTCCTGCCGTTTTGCGCCACTTCACGGGTAGTGTTAGAAAAACGCTCCATAAATGAAATAGCTCCTGATGTAGTGCCGGCCGCATTGGAAACGTGTTTTCCCGCCGGGCGAAGGGTAGAAATATCAATGCCCACACCGCAACGCCTTTTAAATAATTGGGTAAGCTGCTGATCGGTGTACATAATGCCGCCGTACGAGTCGTAAATTTCAGGCAGCACAACACAATTTGAAAGTGAAGCAATCATGTACTTGTTGCCTAAAGCAGCCATTACACTGCCTTGCGGAATCACATACTTGAAATCTTTAAAATACTCGTAAATTTTATCGTAAACCAGCGGGTCTCTTTTTTGTCCGTAACTGCTCAACTTTTTAAAGCTGCCGTTGAGGTGCGTTTTGTTGCGGTGAACTTCTTCCATTCGTGCAAATTCTCGAGCCATACGTTTGTGCATATCCTCAGGGCTTTTTTCCACCAATTCGCCGTTTTCACATCGCATGGCGTATTTGTTAATCCATGTAGAGGCTGCCAGCTCATCACCATCAAAATACTTCAAAGATTCTTTTAAAACTTGATCGCGGGTATAGGTTTTGAGTGTTGTTTTTACTGTTGCCATAACATTGAATTTTATAAAATACTAGACTTGATATTCTTGGAAAAAACAATTTTCTTTCTTTTCAAAGGAGGAAAGAGCAACAAAATAAAGCTACTTAAAAGGGAGATGCAATAGGTTTGAAAAACTAAATTCCCGGCTGTAAGTTGATAACTTATTTTTCCCGAGTCGCCGCAATGATTTTGAGGGAATCATATTTTGAAAAGATTTTTGAAATGAATTTTAGCACACATTTTGCTGTGTGAGTTTTTAAATAACTTAATCGGCATCTCGATAACTTACCATTATTTTATTTTCCTTTTTGTGTTTTGGTCAGAACCCAATTCAACTGCTCAAAAAGTGATGCTTTTAGTATCCCGAGGAAAATTCGCTCTCAATTGAAACTCACTTTTTATATCTTACTTTTGTTGTTTATTCAGGAATAACGATACGGTATGGGAATAAAATCTTTTGGTGGAAAAATATATGCTAAGTCCGTAGCTAAAAAGGTGCGCAATGAGGCATTAAAAGCTGTGGAGCTTCAAGAAAAAACCTTGGTGACACTTATCGGCAAAGCGAGGCAAACGGCTTTTGGTTCTGACCATAATTTTGATGAAGTTAAAACCCATGCAGATTTTGTAAAGCACGTGCCCTTGAGAGATTATGAAGGCCATAAACCTTATGTAGATCGAATCATAGAGGGCGAAAAGGACGTGCTTTGGCCGGGAGTACCCGCTTATTTTTGTAAAACATCGGGTACAACTTCGGGAGCCAAATATATTCCGTTGACAAAGGAATCGGTGCCTTTTCATATAAAAGCAGCCAAAAATGCGCTGCTGTGCTATATTGCCGAAACCGGGAATTCAAAGTTTTTAGATGGTAAAATGATGTTTTTGCAGGGGAGCCCGGTGTTGGATAAAAAAATTAATATTCCCGTGGGTCGTTTGAGCGGAATTACAGCACATTGGGTGCCGGGCTATTTGCAAAAAAACCGAATGCCGACTTGGGAGACGAATTGCATTGAGGATTGGGAAAAAAAGGTGGATGCGGTAGTAGATGAAACCAAAACAGCTGATATGCGCCTTATTAGCGGAATTCCCTCATGGGTGCAAATGTATTTTGAGAGATTACTTGAGGTAACGGGAAAAAAAACCGTGGCTGAGGTTTTCCCCGGTTTTTCATTGTTTGTTTACGGCGGTTTAAACTATGCGCCGTACCGCGCCATTTTTAAGAAGCTAATAGGTAAAGAAGTGCCCTCTGTTGAGACGTATCCGGCGAGCGAGGGTTTTATTGCTTTTCAAGATTCACAAACGCAACCCGGTTTATTGCTCAATACCAATGCGGGGATGTTTTTTGAATTTGTGCCTGCCGATGAAATAAATAATGAAAATCCTACGCGCCTTACCTTGGCACAGGTGAAAAAAGATGTTCACTACGCTATAATACTCTCTACCAATGCCGGTTTGTGGGCTTACAATATTGGAGATAAAATAAAATTTGTATCGTTAAACCCATATCGCATTGTGGTAACGGGGCGTGTAAGTCACTTTATATCGGCTTTTGGCGAACACGTTATTGCTGAGGAGGCCGAGTCGGCAATGAAGGAAACGCTGGATCAATTTGATGCTCAGGTGCGTGAGTTTCACGTAGCTCCTCAAGTGAGTCCGGCGCAGGGAAAACCGTACCACGAGTGGTTTGTTGAGTTTGAAACCGAACCGCACAATATGGAGCGTTTCTCCTCCTTTTTGAATGAGTTGATGTGTTCAAAAAACCCGTACTACAAAGATTTGATTGAGGGTAATATTTTAAGACCTCTTGTTGTTTCAAAAGTGAAACGAAACGGATTTGTGGAGATGATGAAGAGCCGGGGTAAGTTGGGCGGACAAAATAAAATTCCGCGATTGGCTGACGATCGTAAAATTGCCGATTTTATGGAGGTGTACAAGGTATGAAAAAAGGCTTACTGCTTGTTTTTAGTTTAATTGTTTTCACTTGTTTGGGGCAAGATGAGGGTGAGCCGACCTTTGGTGAAAATCTAACATTTAGTGGATACGTCGAGTTGTATTACCTGTATGATTTTGCAAATCCCGAGAATCATAATACGCCGCCCTTTTTGTTTAATTTCAACAGGCACAACGAGGTAAATTTGAATTTGGGTTACCTCAAAGTTGATTATAAAACTGCCGGGACGCGGGCAAATTTAGCGCTGATGAGCGGTACCTATGCGGGTGCCAATTTAGCCCACGAGCCCTTATATTTGAGAAATATATTCGAAGCCAATGCCGGCGTTAAGCTGCTTGAAGATCATGAGCTGTGGATTGACGCCGGTGTTTTTGAATCGCATATCGGGTTTGAAAGTGCTGTTGGTAGGCGGTGTAGAACCATGACGCGCGGCATATTGGCTGAAAACTCACCTTATTACGAGGCGGGCGTGAAACTCTCTTACACCTCGAAAAATGAAAAATGGTTTGCAAGTGCTATGATGCTCAACGGTTGGCAGCGTATTACACGTGTTCCCGGCAGTAGTTTGCCCGCCTTTGGTCATGAGTTGAGGTTTTCTCCTTCAGCTGCATTTTCCTTTACAAGCAGCTCGTTTGTTGGGAGTGAGTATCCCGATACTGAGCGTAGAATGCGATATTTCCACAACTTATATGCTGAGGTAGAGTTGAGTGAGCGATTTAATTTTGTTGCCGGTTTTGATATTGGAGTAGAACAAGAAAGTTACCGAGCAACAAAATACAACACCTGGTATTCTCCTGTTGTGGTTGCGCAATGGCAAGCCGGTGAAAAAATCTCTGTCTCTGCTCGGGCAGAGTATTATTCAGATCCCGATAACGTAATTCTTTCTGCCGGATTTCCCGCGGGATTTGAAACGTTTGGCTACTCGTTAAACACCGATTTTGACTTGCGTGAAAATGTACTTTGGCGCTTGGAGTGCCGCACTTTTCAACCGCGCACCGGCACGCTTTGGCCGGGAGCAAACTACAAGGATTTTAATCTTTTTGCCGGGACAGCACTATCCGTCAAGCTCTAAAAGTATTTAACTTTAAGACTGTAAATTAACACTTAAAACGGGTCTTTTGGCACTGTTAACAACAGCTTCAGTGATGTTGTCGTTGAACAGTTTTTTCAAACCGCTAAAACCGTGAGTAATTAAGATGATCAAGTCGGCATCGCGGTGATTTGCATAATTCACAATACCGTCTTCAATATCGAAATCATTAAAAACATCGCATTGAGAAAAAGAAACATCGTGTTTTTCAAGCGCAGACATCATGCGTTTTAATGAAACATCTGTACGTTCAAAATGCGTTGGCGTATTGATATATACCACATCCAAACCGGAGCCTAAAAATGAAGCTGTATCTTTTACTTTGGGCAGCAAGTCGATTATTTCATCTTCAACAAAGTCTGATGCAAAAACAACATTTTCAAATTTAACGTCATTGGGTTTTTCCTTAATGGTCAGAACCGGAACCGGAGAGAGCCTCACAACTTTTTGGGCATTTGAACCAATAAAAGCTTCGTGAAAACCGCTTGCTCCGTGAGTTCCCATCACGATCAGGTCTATTTCCTTTTCTTTGGCATATTGAATCACATCTTCATGCATATTACCCGAACTGAGTTTCACTTGGGAAGTGATGTTCTGTTTCTCCGCCTTTTCTTTGAGTTTATCGAGATTAGCATTTGCGGTTTTCTTTTCTTCTTCTACCGTTTTTAAAATCAACTCGGGTTCAAACCCCGGAACGGAAGGATCTCCTGAATTCATCATACTCATATTGAGATACTTTTTGGTAACATCAATAGAGTGAATAAAGTGCAGCTCTAAATTGTATTGCAAGGCCAATTCATAAGCATAGTCTTCTGCATTTTGTGCGGCGTCAGAAAAATCAGTGGGAAATAAGATCTTTTTCATAGGGCTTTAATATTTTTCCAAAGATAATCATTAAGATTGTGTTTCGCGTATCGTCTTTTTGATGGCGATAAGTTGTTTTTTCAGGTTCTCATATTTGTTTCGAGTTCCGTCCAGTTTTTCTTCCACCTCTTTTTTGAGTTGTTCAGCTCCTTTGGACAATCCGAAAAAACTCATATTATTTTCATATTGACTGATTACAGATTCAAGCTCTTTCATTTTGTCAGTGATATTGCGTTTTTCGCGTTCAAGCGTTCTCGTATCTCCCGTTTGTTTGATTTCGTCGAGCTTGTGATTCAGTTGTTTCTTGGTGATTTCCTCTCGGGAAAGTCCCAGCTTTTGATAAGCTTTTTGGGTTGCTGAGCGAAAATCGTTTTGAATTTCCCCTTTGTTTTTGATCGGTACAAAGCCTGTTTTATTGAATGCCTCAATTTTAGATTCGAGTGTTTCCAAAGTGCTTTTTTGATCGTCACCCGCTTCTATCGCGTTAATTTGTTCAATGAGTTCTTTTTTGGCTTTCAAATTTTCAATCTCTTCTTGTTTACGACCGGCGAAATGTTCTTTTTTTCGGTCGAAAAAGGAGTTGCAAGCCTCGCGAAACCTGAGCCATAACTTTTGTTCATCACGCTGCGAAGCCGCACCGGTGGAAGTCCACTTGTTTTGAAGTTGCTTGAGTTTTTCCGTGGTGTCTTTCCATTCTTCAGATTCCTTTAATTCGTCAGCACTCTTGAGCAAGTCTTGTTTAATATCTCTGTTTTTGTTTTGAGCCTCCCGCAAATCCTTGAAAAATTCTTTTTTGCGCGCAAAAAATGCATCTCCGGCTTCTTTAAATCGCTTCCAAACCTCCTCATTTTTATCTTTAGGTGCAAAACCTATTTTTCTCCACTCGGTTTGTAACTCCTTGTAAAAGTCTGTGAGTTTATTCCAGTGTTTTTTGGTTTGAATATCTTCTTTCAAGATGTTTTCTGCCTTTTCCAAAATAGCCTCTTTTTTGGTCAAGTTTTCTTTTTGTTGCTCTTTGACTTTTTGGTAATGTTCCTTAATGCGTTCAAAAGCTGCAAAACGTGCTTCTCTAAAGTCATCGCGAACTTTTTCCCATTCTTCTTTAAAGGTGGGGCCAATTTCATCCCAATCTTTTAAGTAGGATTTCGCCAAAGCATCAACCTCTTTAATTTTAGGGTTTTCTTTAAGTTGATTCATCTTATCTACCAATTCCTGTTTGAGTTGGAGGTTTCGTTTTAAGTCGTGTTCAAACAGCTCTTTGTGAATTCTGATGTTGTAGAAAAAAGCATCGCGAGCCTTGCTGAAGTCGGCTTGTAACGCACTAAAGTCAGAAGAGGGGACAGGACCTGTAGATTTCCATTTTTCCTCGAGCTCTTTCATAGTTTCAAAAGCTCTTTTGATATTTTCTTCCTTCTCGGCGAGTTTTTCAATGTCCTCTATAATTTCGCGTTTTAGGGTAAGGTTAACGCGTTGTTGGGCAGCCTCTTCTTTTTGTTTTTCTCTATGGGATTTCTTTACGTGCACCCATGTGTTTTCAATAGCCTCATCGAGTTTGTCGCGCTTTATTTTAAACTCATTTTTCTCTCCGCCATCGTTTAAAAAGTCCTCAAGTTGTTTTTGGTTGATAGCCGCAGTTTCGGTGTCAAATTGAGCCTTGAGTTCTTTAGCCTCTTTAAACGTTTCATTATTCATTTCGGCCTCTGCCAAGTTTTTCAACTTGTCTGTAATTTCTTCTCGTGTCATAATGGAATGGTGTTAAGCGCGATATTGTTGCTTTAAAACCGCCGGGTGTGAAGTGGTTTATTTGTTTTTGAATTTTTGAATAAAGTCTTTAGTAAAATCACCGAGCACTAATTTGCCGCTGAGGGCAGCTCTCGAACTCAGTTTTTCATCCCAATCTTCAGTGCCTTCCCAAAATATTTTTTTGAGTTCCTTCATCGCATCGGGATTGTACTTTGAAAGTTTTTCGGCGAGGCTGTGCACGGCTTCATCCAATTGATTTGCGGTATCAAATACTTCTGTGTATAACCCTTTTTGGCGCGCCCATTCAGCGGTTTGCCATTCACCGGCGTCAATAGCCAATTGGGACATGGCCGAGGTTCCCACCTTGCGTTCAACTGCCGGCCCCACTACAAATGGGCCTATCCCGATGGCGAGTTCGCTGAGTTTTACGGAGGCGTATTTCGTGGCCAAGCAATAATCTACTGCTGAAGCCATACCTACACCGCCGCCTACAGTTTTTCCCTGCACGCGACCAATGATGAGTTTAGGGCATTGGCGAGCTGCATTGATGACGTTCGCAAATCCCATGAAAAACTTTTTACCCGTTTCAAAATCTTCAATGGCCAAAAGCTCATCAAATGAGGCGCCGGCACAAAACGCACGGTCACCGCCGGATTTTAAAACAATTACTTTTGCTTGATCGTTTTTACCCGCTGCTGTGATTTCGCCGGCTAGTTCAGCCAGCACTTTTCCGGGAAGGGAGTTACTTGCAGGATGAAAAAATTCTATTGTCGCTATTCCGTTTTCGATTTCGGTTGTTACGCCGCCTTGTGTGGTTTTGTCTGTCATATGATCATTTGAGTTTTTACAAGCGTCAAAATTAAGAAATTAAGGGGATTTGTTCCTGTTTCGTCATGCGGAAAATATGTGATTGTACTGCTTGTAGTTTCGTAAAATGAATGGGGTTACCCGGTAAATTGGAAATATCTGTTTGGGGTTTTCGGTTAAAACCTTGAGCCGGTTCGTACTTTGCTTTTATTCTTCGAAATACCGCTTTACAAACGCTTGAGGTTCTGACCAAAAGGAAAATCATTTGTTGGCTATGGATCGTATTTGTTTCATGAAATCAGAGGCATAGACGAAATCGGAAAGGTTTTTATTCGTGGTTTTGAGAATGTCGTCGCGTGTTCCGCTCCACTCCAATTCGCCTTGGTAAATGAACATGATATTTTCACCGATTTCCAAAACAGAGTTCATGTCGTGGGTAATCACCACTGTAGTCATGTTGTATTCTGCCGTAATTTCGCCTATGAGGTTATCAATGACAATCGCAGTTTTGGGATCGAGCCCGGAGTTGGGTTCGTCACAAAAAAGGTATTTGGGCTTCATGGCAATGGCGCGCGCAATGGCTACTCTCTTTTGCATTCCTCCCGAAATTTCAGCGGGGTATTTTTTTTCAGAACCGGTTAAATTAACGCGGTTCAGTACAAAATCAACGCGTTCTTTGCGCTCTTTTTGAGTGCCTTGCTCAAAGATATTCAGCGGAAACATGACGTTTTCTTCAACGGTGAGGGAGTCGAACAGTGCGCCGCCCTGGAACAGGAATCCGATTTGTTTACGAATTTCCTTTTTCTCCTCAAAAGACAAGGGGTGAAAATCAACACCCTCGTATAAAACTTGACCTTTTGTCAGTTCAAACAATCCCACAATACACTTCGTCAATACGGTTTTGCCTGAGCCGCTGCCGCCAATAATTACGTTGACAGTACCCGGTTTGAAATTGAAGCTTATATCGCGAAGAACTTCTTCTTCTCCAAAAGATTTATATAGGTTTTTCACTTCAATCATATCAATAACAGTTGAGTGAGCACATAATTGAGCAACAAGATGATGACGCTGCCCGCCACCACAGCCTCGGTACTGGATTTACCCACATTTACCGATCCGCCTTTTGTGAAATAGCCGTAATAGGCAGGTACCGCTGTAAGAACAAAGGCGAAAACAACCGTTTTAACCATGGCGTAAAAGTAAAAATACATCTTAAAATCCAATTTGGCGCCATACTCATAGTCGGCACCGCTTACTAAGCCGGATAGCACACCTGCTGCGTAGCCGCCACCAATACTCACTGCCATACTTAACGTAATTAAGAAGGGGTTGATCAATGCGGCTGCAATGATTTTGGGCAGAATAATGTAATTGGCGCTGTTAATTCCCATAATTTCCAACGCGTCAATTTGATCTGTAACGCGCATAGTCCCAATTTCTGAACTGATGTTGGAACCTACTTTACCCACTAAAATCAACGCGATGATTGTGGGTGAAAATTCTAAAATCACACTTTGCCTGGCGGCAAATCCTACGGTGTAGGCGGGGATGAGACCCGACTCTAAATTTGTTGCCGTTTGTATGGTGATGACGGCTCCCATGAAGCCGGAAATAATAATAATAATACCCAAGCTTTTGATACCCAAGCTGTGCATTTCCGTAATCACATTTTTTCGCAATGCTTTCCAGCTTTCGGGGAATTTGAAAGTGGTGAACATCAACAAAGTAAAACGACCTACGTGTTCTAGTAGCTTCATTGTTGTTTGCGGGCTTCTATTTTGAGACTGTAAAGGTACTTATTTAGCATGGAACGAAGGTGTAAAAGTGTTTTCGATTTACTGACTGCTGAAACGCAATAAGCCCGCGCATTGCGGGCTTATTGTGCTTGAATTATTAATGGGCTTACAGGTCTTTTTTGTAATCCCACTCTTCCAGGAAGTTTGTTGTAAATTGACCTTTATTAAATGCTTCTGTTTTGAGTAGTGCAATATGAAAGGGCACGGTTGTTTTTATACCTTCGATGATGTATTCGTCTAAAGCACGTCGCATTTTTGCGATAGCCTCCTCGCGCGTTTGTGCTACAACTATAAGTTTTGAAATCATACTGTCGTAATGCGGGGGAATGGTATATCCCGCATAAACATGCGTGTCAATTCTTATGCCGTGTCCGCCGGGCTCATGATACACCTCAATTTTACCGGGTGAGGGGCGCCAATTATTTGCCGGATCTTCAGCGTTGATTCGGCATTGAATTGCATGCAATTTAGGCAGATGTTCTTTTTTTGTGATTTTATCACCTGCCGCTAGTTTAATTTGTTCTTTGATGAGATCGTAGTCTATTACCTCTTCAGTTATGGTGTGTTCAACTTGAATACGGGTATTCATTTCCATAAAGTAGAAGTTGCGGTGTTTGTCAACTAAGTACTCAATGGTTCCCACTCCTTCGTACCGAATGGCCTCAACCGCCTTTATGGAAGCTTCACCCATCTTTTTACGTAACTCCTTGGTCATAAACGGCGAAGGGGTTTCTTCGATAAGTTTTTGATGACGTCGCTGGATAGAACAGTCTCTTTCAGAGAGGTGGCAGGCGTTTCCGTGTTGATCACCGGCCACTTGAATTTCGATGTGTCGAGGTTCCTCAATGAACTTTTCCATATACATACCGTCGTTTCCAAAAGCCGCGCTTGCTTCTTTACGAGCACTATCCCATTCTTTTTGAAGTAAATCTTCTGCAGCCACCATGCGCATACCTTTTCCGCCGCCGCCCGCAGTTGCTTTAATCATAACGGGGTAGCCTATTTTGGCAGCGGTCTTTTTGGCGTGTTCCAAAGAGTCTATGATACCGTCAGAGCCGGGAACGCATGGTACACCTGCTTCACGCATTGTGGCTTTTGCCGAGGCTTTGTCTCCCATTTTATCAATATGCTCGGGAGAGGCGCCTATAAATTTAATACCATGGTCACGACAAATTTTTGAGAATTTGGCGTTTTCAGATAAAAATCCGTATCCGGGATGAATGGCATCAGCATTGGTAATTTCTGCCGCTGCAATAATATTGGGAATGTTCAAATAGGATTTAGCGCTTTCAGCCGGGCCTATGCAAACGGCTTCATCTGCAAATCGAATGTGCAAACTGTCGGCATCAGCCAAGGAATAAACCGCTACGGTTTTAATCCCCATTTCTTTGGCGGTGCGAATGACGCGCAATGCGATTTCTCCGCGGTTGGCCACCAATATTTTATTGAATAATTTTACTTTTTTCCTTGCCAAAACGTTTGGGATTTAATGTTGTAAATAGAAAGAGATTCCGTTTACGACGGATCTACCAAAAATAAAGGCTGGTCGTATTCAACGGGTGATGAGTCTTCGGCTAATATTTTAACGATTTTGCCGCTCACTTCACTTTCAATTTCGTTGAATAATTTCATAGCCTCAATGATGCAAGTTACATCTCCCTCTTTAATGCTATCTCCTACTTCAATGAAAACATCTTTATCAGGTGAAGGACGACGATAGAAGGTTCCGATCATTGGAGACTTCACGGTGATGTATTTGGAATCATCGGCAGACTCCTCTTTATTGCTTTTGTTTTGTTGTTCTTGAGCAGGTGCCTGAGGTTGGCCTTGAGGTGTAGGCTGCTGCATGGGCTGCTGCATGGGCTGCTGAGGCATTACGGGCATTTGATGAACAATCTGTTGGGGTTGATCATCAGTCCTGCCCTTTTTCTTTGAAGGCGTTTTGATGGTTATTTTGATGTCTTTTGTTTCAAGCTCCACCTCTTCTGCACCTGATTTAGATACGAATTTTATCAGCGATTGAATTTCTTCTAAATTCATAATGTTATGTGTTTGGTTTTTTATTATTTGAAAATTAGTAAGCCCACTTTAGTAAAATACTTCCCCAAGTGAAGCCACCGCCAAATGCGGCGAGAACGATGTTATCACCTTTTTTAAATTCTTTTTCCCACTCCATCAAGCAAAGGGGTATGGTACCGTTTGTAGTATTTCCGTAACGCTCGATGTTGATGGTGACTTTTTCTTCAGGCAAATTCATTGCACGGCGTGTTGCGTCAATTATACGCAGGTTAGCTTGGTGCGGAATTAAATATGAAATATCTGCAGGTGACAAGGCATTACGTTCCATGATACGTCGAGAAACATCCGCCATATTGTTTACGGCAGATTTAAAAACCGGCTGCCCTTCTTGATAAACAAAATGTTCGCGGGCTGCAACCGTAGCCTCTGTAGGCGGCTTTACTGAGCCGCCGGCTTTTTGATGCAAGTGATGCCTGCCGGCACCGTCACTTTTTAATACGGCGTCTATGATTCCATTGCCTTCTGTTGATGGCTCCAACATCACAGCGCCGCCGCCATCTCCAAAAATCACGCATGTAGCACGATCTTGATAATCGATAATTGACGACATTTTATCGAAACCGGCCACAATAACTTTTTTACAATTACCTGTTTCAATGTATTTAGCACCTGTGTTGAGTGCGTACATGAAACCCGAACAAGCCGCATTTATATCAAATCCGAAAGCGTTTTTTATGCCGACTTTATCCGCCGTTATATTCGCTGTTGCAGGGAAAACCAAATCCGGTGTTACCGTAGCGAATAAAATAAGATCCACCTCGTCTTTAGTGGTTTGGGTTTTCTCTAAAAGGGCTTCAATTGCCGGTGCAGCCATATCAGACGGTCCTAAGCCGTCTTTTAGAATTCTTCTTTCTTTAATTCCCGTTCGGGTTGTGATCCACTCATCTGTTGTGTCCACAATTTTTTCCAAGTCTTGATTGGTTAAAACTTTTTCGGGTAAAAAACCTGCTATTCCAGTTATAGCTGCTCGAGTATTACTCATAATTATTAAAAACCTCGCTTATTTTTGAAGGTAAATTGACTTTGCTTACTTGTGCCGCAAGTTTAAGCATTTTTTTAACAGCGGCAGCACTTGATTTTCCGTGACCGATTAAAACGTTTGAGTTTACGCCCAAAATGGGAGTGCCTCCGTACTCTTCATAATTGAAGCGATCAAAAAACGGGTCTTCAATATTGCGCTGCGTAGTAAGTGTGTGAAACGCCTCTGCTTGCTTGAGTACTACATTTCCGGTGAAACCGTCTGTGACGATTACATCCGCCGCTGAAGAAAATAGGTCGCTACCCTCAATGTTTCCCGTAAAGTGAATGTTTCTACACTCTTTGAGTTGATTGAAGGCAGCTTTAGTAAGCAGGTTTCCTTTTTCATCTTCTTCGCCAATATTCAAAAGGGCAACGCGAGGGCGCTCTACCTTGTGAACCGATTTTGAATAAATGGAGCCCAAGATGGCAAATTGGTAAAGCACATCGGGTTTACAATCGGCGTTTGCACCTACATCCAAAATGATACTGTAAGAGCCGTCGGCTTGCGGTAAAACACTCGAAATGCATGGCCTGATTATGCCGGGTATGGTTTTGACAATTTGCATAGCACCCACTAACATTGCTCCTGTATTTCCGGTGCTGCAAAAAGAGTCGATTTCACCTTTTACAAGCGCGAGAAAGCCTTTTACAAT